>SKHL01000094.1 GCA_007116995.1 Limnochordia bacterium | reverse complement strand
CCATCTGCACTGCGTCTTCTTGATGTTGCTTCCATATACTCTGATCTGTCATCTCATTCACCTCATCCTTATTGTTGTGCACTCTCAGTATAAGACACCAAAGTGACTGTTCCGTGACAGGAAACCTTACAGTTTTGTCACATACCTACCGCTGTGGCGGAAGGTTCCACCTCCTTCATACCGAAAACCGCCCCGGATAGCCTAAGAACACCCCAAGCAGAATGCCTCCACAGAGGATCAGGAATGCCCAAACAGCCATCTGTATCAAAACGACCGATCGTCGCTCCTGGGGTGATCCCTCACAGTCTCGGTTCAGCACGAGCAACAGTGCCAGCAGAAAACCATCGATCATCATCACCCTCACACCATAACTCAAAAACGGGAATGGGATCCCGGAAACCGGCCATAGTCCTGTACTGATGAACACCGACAGCAACGAGCGAATGGTCAATACAGAAGCAATACTAGCTGCTAAGGTCCGCATTCTTAGGTCGGACTGCCTACCTACAATCCTCCACAGCAGTGTGATCCACGCTCCGACAAGCACCATTACGCCTAGTCCTACAGGCAGACCGCCGATGTCTAGCAGACGAACTAAGATGAGGTCGGTGTGCCATTCTAACAGAAATGGGGCTTCGGCGCCGCCTTGAATGACCAACCTAATCTGGTTCCGGTGCCAATTGGAGTAACTACCAAGCATGTGGGAGCTAAGCTCTGTGACCGTACCATGAGACCACTCAAGAATTACTACCCGCCCGATGAGAGCTGCTGCTGCAGCAGAAACTGCTACTATCCTACTCGGCCCCTGTAATACGGTCAAGGCCGTCAAAATCAGCACCCCAAACAAGAGCACAAGCATCACCGACCAATTATGGTAGAGGACGAAGGGGGCCATCGCTGCGAACACGAGCACACCCAAGAAGGGGGCGCTACCAATCGTTTTCGTCTTCCAAGCAGTTTCGCCGTTGCTTATAGTCTCGTCCAAGCGAGGTAACGCATAGGTCAACCCTCCGACTAGCACGAGCATGGAGACAACACACCCAACGGATCCCTGCCACCAAGGAAAGTAGGGAGTTCGAGGTGCCCATAAAGCTGATGCTAGCGTGATGAGGATGATCCCACCAAGTAGACTTGGCAGTGCCCAACCATGACGCAGCGCCCAGCGTTTCGACCAGAAATGTGCGATCAAGCAAGCTACTAGAACTGCAAACCCTCCACCCATAGCATGACGCAACGGATTCGTCTGCGGATCAAGGTAACTGAGAGAGCTTGAGTGAGGTGAGACCAATACCCACGTGGATATGCCAATGAGAAAAACCGTGATTAGCAGAATAACATCGATTTTTAACAACATAGTAGTTCTCCCCTTCTAATGGATGTCTGATCGGTCAGATCAGCATTGTAAGGCCCTCAGTGCGTTAACAGAGTCTAGTGCCTGTTCAATTCTCGTAAGCTGACATGGTCATTTGAACAGGTTTAGTCGAGATGCTCCAAGTCTAGTTTGACACGAAATGCGAGTAATGAAAAACTATGTGAGGTAGCCGAACGGCATACACCATCCCGACGGATTCTCACACATCATTGTCGAACGCTCGATCTGGAGACGACGTCCCGAAGAGACCACACATTCAGCCCTTGAACTGCATCTGCCTCCACCAGAATCGTGTCTGTCTTCTTCATGGTGATCTCCTTTCGCACAGTGCAGTTCCGCCCGCACTATCCCGCCACTCTCACTCAAATTCAAACATCGCAAGCTGGCACAGATCTTCATACAGCGAGTCTTTGAAGCTTACAGCCAACTGCTGCGCCAGGGACTCATCTTCAGGCGTATAGATGCTAGTGACCCCAGGTTCTGCAACCTTTACCTGGTTATTGTCGTCGAGCTTGTTTTGCAGTGTCAGCAGCAACACTGGTTGAGGGCCCCGACCAGAAGGGATGAAAACGGGTACGTGAAGCAAGCTTTCGCACACACCTCCCTTGGAGTAATTGGCGGCTCGGGTTCCCTTATACTTCTTGCATTTGTGCTGGCTGATCGCTTCACCTGCAAGATTCAAGATCTGAGCAATCCGCAAGGGGTAGGTAGTCAGCGACTCGTTCACAAGGGGTGAAACTGCCTTCAGGGCCTCCGTGTCCATTCGCTTGCCTGTATCGATATTGTGGCAACGAACAGCATTTGGAAGCAAGACACAGCTCTGATTCTCTACCAGCCAGATCGCTATGTATTCGCTGGGGATGGCCTCGAACGTCTGATCCAAGTGATTAGAAATAGCGCACTTGCGCCCCAAGACCTTTTCAATAAGCACTTCGCGCACCGAACGGCTTTCGATCGGAGACAGCATTCGGAGAGGAACAGCACCCTCCCAGTTGCCAATCGTGCGCAAAGACACTCCTAGCGCGTCAGCCACTTCTTTTTGCGTCATGCCCGCCTTTTTCCTCAATTCAAGCAAATCTCTACCAGTCATCTTTGTCTACCTCCTCTGGGCTCATGGTCCGCCTAGTGGGCTTAGGGGGGTCAGACCATGAATGCTCCCTACTGCGAGTACGCATGAATGGGATACAAGCCGGAGCGTTACTTTGCTCCAGATGTCGAAAGGGTCGTCATACCTCTGACCGGTTTCGGGAAGATCACCACCCCTGTCGTCTTCAAGTTCCTAAACAGGAAGATTGACGAGTGCTGCATCAGCCAGTTCAGTAGTCGCCACTCTACGCTGCGACAGTATCTAACCAAATTGTAACACAAGCAACTAAGATATGCAAGCAAATGTTGCACGCAATTTTAGCGACTTTATTTTCCTCTAGTTCTATACGTGGCGCAAGTCCAGTACCGAGCTTCGGTGAAACAGCGGAAATGCAGAACGTTTCCAAATAGGATAGTCTGCGCTAGGTTAAAGGTGTACCAGCTTCTAGATCCTGTGACGGAGGAAAAACGCATCACTTTGACCAACCATGTTCTCGTTAGTCCGATTAAGGAGGGAGCGCTCGAAGTGCTGCTCACAATCTTAAAGCACGATTAAGTCTCTTAAACTCTACTACGAATTTCAGCATCTGTCTTCATTCCAAACACCACAGCCTTCTCCTTCACCACCACACGCTCCATCAGCCTGACAAACAAATCGCGATCAAACTGCTCCACCAGCGGTTCTTTCACCGCCTTCTGGGAACAGGCTTCCACCGTGTAGGTCTTCTGCAGCAGAGCATCGCCCATGTACTTCTCGTTCTGGAGGATCTTGCGCATCGTGCTTTCGTACAACCTAGCACCGCCGGATCCTGTACGTTCCCAGTAAGGTTAGCATGAAGTCTCCTTTGCTATCTAGCGTATTGACGTTTTCCTTCTCGAAGAAAACAGCGATATTCTTATCTTTCAGCTTCCGGACGAAACTTAAGCAGTCCACGGTATTGCGGGCAAACCGGCTGATGGACTGATAGTTTAGAATCAATCTATTGACAATTTATTTGCAAACAAGAAGGATAACACTCTATAGGAAGACGTCGATTTATAAGCTTCTTCGTCATGCATCTTTTTTACTATTTGGAGAGTTTTCTCCTTTTTAGGCTCCAAGCATTAGTACTCCCTGGATTTTATGTGCGATGGATGGCTTCCCAGGGTCGACTTTAAACTTCAAATTGATTTTCTATACAAACAGCAAGTAAGCGGATTATAAAGTTTTACTATGATCGATATTTAACTATCGATTGAATATCTACGTCACAAACGGGTCTAATGGATTGACCTTTAATGACGTGCAAAAAGAACTCTCTCGTATTATTTGATCCTAAAATGAGACTATTACATACTCCGCATATTTGCAGACCCATCCCGTGGACACTGGCTATGATGTCTCGTAGCAGCTCAATAATTAAGGGCTCGGGAACCTTACCAGTCCTGCAGACTTGGGAATCGTGAATTTCAAATAGTGGTTTAACTAGACACACCATTTCGCAATTTAATTCTGTAATTTGAGCTAACAGAGGTATTGCCTTTCTCAGCGAGAGATAAGACAGGTCTGCTACTGCTATATTTGCTTTCGGTGTCAGTGAGAGTAAACACTCATCACCCAGGTTAGTCCTTTCCATATTAGTTACTCGACTATCCTAGCGTAGCTTCCCTGACAATTGACCGAAACCAACATCAACTGCATAGACATGCTTCACCCCAAACTGCAGAAGGCAATCGGTAAATCCTCCTGTAGATGCTCCAGCGTCAATTGCTATTCTCCCACTTACATCAACGTTTAGGCTTGTCAACGCACCTTCCAGCTTTAGTCCTCCACGACTCACATATTTGTTTTCGCCCTTAACTCTGATTTCACCGTCATGGGATACAATTTGCCCGGGCTTGGTGATTCGAACATTGTTAACCCTTATCTTACCCATCATCAAGTAGCTAGTTGCTATCTTAGGATCATCATATTGCTTCTTTGCAATGAGTCTGCATTCAACTTATACACGCCTTTCAATCCGCCTACTTGCTCTAAATATAGATATACTTATGAGTAACAGTTACTAAAGCCATCGTTTATAGTCACCACTAGCCACCCCAAAGAGACCACAGGATATCTGAAAATCGCAAACACAATGATACATAGCCGCCTCATCTTGCATGGTCGGCGTTACATGCGAATAACGGTTTAGTGTCATGGAACTGCTTAGTCATGCTGATATTGCCACCACAGCAAATATATATAGTCATGTTCAGCCAAAAACCAAAGCAAAAGCCATTAGCAAAATGGAAAAATTCCTAAATTAAAAAAACCTCCGATATAGGAGGTTGTTACAATTGTCTGATCGGGGCGACAAGATTTGAACTTGCGACCTCTACCACCCCAATTCTGCACTCTCCATTTCTACTAAATTCTATGTCTTGCTAAGAAGTGCTCTATCAAAGGGTTTTCGAGAGGTGCGTTCTTGTTGCTTTCCGATTATGTTCTGAGACTTACGATGTTTTCTGTTTGCGGTTGCCCCGCTCGTTACCCCGCAAAAAAACAGACTAAACCAACAAGAATAGCATCTCCGCCTGGTAGCTCTTAGCGTATATTTCGGATAGTTGTATACTGCTAATCGTTTTGTGTGAAAGACATCTAGTTACCTACTTGGTGTATATACGACCCAAGCGATAACGCTGAGAGCCAAACAAAAGGTTGTTAAAGCCACCAAATTGCACCTATTTGGCTACTACTACTACTACACACCTAATGTGCATGGAGTGTTGGGAATGGCTGTGTAATAGAAAGAGCCTCCCGATAGTGTTGGTGCTGAGCATCAGGAGGCTCTTTGGGTGGCGTTCTACCACAACTATTGGTAACTTTTATCAATATTGAACACTCGATCGCGGTCCCCTCCGTATCCCTAGCTTCGCAGGGACGGAGGGGACGAAAACCTAAAGCCCAAGTACAAACCATCAAAATTCGGTAAGAACGTAAGAATGTAAGAAACCAGAAGTTAAAAGTGCGTCCTCACGGGGCGAAAGCCAAGGTAGAGGTTGACGTTGCTCGGGGTGATGCTGAAGACGTAGCCCACCTGCAGGTAGCCCGCAGTGTCGCCCCAGCTGCCGCCACGGCTCACCCGGAACGACCCGCTATATGAGGGATGCCAATCGTAGCACCACTCCCACACGTTACCGCTCATATCATACAAGCCAAGACCATTCGCTCGTTTGAGACCTACATTCTTCGTGCTGCCACCAGCATTCGCTCTGTACCACGCTACGGCTTGGGTTGCTGCAGCGTTGTCAGTATTCGCCGACGCTCCACTTGCATAGTTGTTCGGTGTCCAGGAGGTTCCATCAATGTATATAGCTGCCAACCACCACTCATTGCTCGTCGGTAACCGGAAGCCGTTCCTGTTCTCTTGAACCGCATTGTCACAGGCTGTAGCATTCGTGGAGTT
>SKHL01000211.1 GCA_007116995.1 Limnochordia bacterium | reverse complement strand
CCAGAAAATGGGCAAGGTTTATATTTCAAAATCGATGGATTCACCAGACTCTAGACTATCAACGATATCCTCTAAACGCAGTTCCCGTTTTTCGATAAGATCATCTAATTCTTCTTGTGAAATGGCAATAGCTAGTTCCTCCATCAACATATTTAATAAGTCCTGGCGTTCAGCTGTATCCAACTCAGAGATTTCTGCGTTAGGTACATGGAAAGCGTTTAGATAATCTTCAACGATCTCCGACACTCGATTATAGAAACGACTCACTGTCTATCTCCTCCCTTCGGTTCCATGAATTCTTGCATATTCTGATCTATGGTAGAATTATCTCCATCATATAGGGTGATCAAACCATTTTCACTTAATAATCTAACCACATCGAATAAGGAATCCTTCTGATCGGAAGATAGATTTTGCACAAATTCATTAATCACCTCTGGTGGCACATTATTTTTAAAGCGCACTCCTCCATACTGTATGTGTGTATGCTCCATATGTTACACCTTTCCTCCTAGATTAGTCCTAAGCTTCTATTTCTCCTGTGCAATTCTTGTTCGACTCTAGCCTATCCGCAAAGAGGGATTCTCATACACAAGTTGAAGATAAATGAGGGAGGTGGAATGCTAGATGGCAACGATTCTGCATGTGGATATGGATGCTTTCTATGCAGCAGTGGAGCTATTGGATCATCCTGAGTATCAAGGTAGACCTCTGATCATTGGTGGTTATAAGGATTCGCACCGTGGCGTGGTGTCAACCTGCTCCTATGAAGCCCGCAAATATGGGGTACATAGTGCAATGTCCATAAAACGGGCCGTCAGCCTCTGTCCCCAGGGCATCTTTATCCCCGGACGAACGGAACGATACCAGCAAGTCTCCCGTGAAATCCACAATCTCTTCACCCAGTTTTCTCCGCAAGTAGAACCTCTATCTATCGATGAGGCATTCCTAGATATGAGTGGCTGTGAACACTTCTACAGGAGTCTAGAAAAAATGGGACAAGCAGTAAAAGATCGGATAAACCAGACAACCGGTTTGGTAGCCTCCGTGGGTATAGCCCCCAATAAGTTTTTAGCCAAATTAGCTTCGGATTGGAAAAAGCCCGATGGCTTAATGGTGATTTATCCAGAGCAAGTAGATTCCTTTCTCCTGTCCCTCCCGGTTAGTAAGCTCTGGGGTGTAGGTGAGAAGACCCGACGAGAGCTACAAAGACATGGGATTCGTACAGTCAAGGAGCTACGTATCTACCCACAACAGTGGCTAGAACAACAGTTTGGCAGCCTTGGGAACCAACTGTACTACTTAGCCAGAGGTATTGATAAGCGTAAAGTTGAGCCCATGGCTGATGTTAAATCTATCAGCCAAGAGCAGACCTTTGACACGGATTATGCTGACAGAGGATTTCTAAAAAGCCAGCTAGCTCTAATGGCCGCAAAGGTAGGCCATCGCTTGCGCCAACAGGGACTTTATACTCGCACGATTGGGATTAAAGTACGGTTTAGCGACTTTAAGACCATCACTCGTGCTCACACCCTAGATTATGGGGTCTGTGATGACGACATTATCTATAAAGTCGGTTTACAACTACTTGACGCTATCCCTATAACGCTTATACGGTTATTAGGAATTGGTGCATACAATCTCAGCGAGATCCAGCAGCTATCGCTGTTTGAAAATACAATAGAGACCAACGAGCTATCAACACTAATTGACAAAATCAACCAGAAATTTCCGAACTCACCCCTTACCAAGGGCCGAACTCTATACAAGAAACCCAAGCGTTAAGAAGGACATATTGTCCTTCTTAAGAGACAAGAAAATCTCCAGATAGGCTCTGGAGATTTCATCTATGCTGTCTACGCTTTTCGACGTTCTAGATTACCCTTTGGATATGGGTAACGTTGCTTCTCAAACTCACTACGAATTTCCCTATTTAGAATTCGAAGGTAGGTTCCTTTCATGCCAAGAGAGCGTGATTCAACTACATTAGCACTAGCTAATTTCCGCAGTGCATTAACAATAACTGACCGAGTAATTCCAGCATTATCAGCAATTCTGCTAGCGACTAATAGACCTTCATCCTCTTCTAATTCGTCGAAGATATGTTGCATAGCCAAAATTTCTGAGTAGGACAAACTCTTAATGGCTGAACGAGCCAATTTGCTTTCTTGTGCTTCTCCTTCTTCTTCTCCATCAATGGCATGGACCATTACAATACCAATAGTTGTGGAGGCAAATTCGATAATTATAGTATGCTCTTCATCAAAGCTTCCTTCATTACGAACAAATATAATGGACCCAACCCTACGTCCAGCTCCAACCACAGGAGCAACGATCACAACTTCGCCATTTGGTGCTTCAATAGTACCAATCGCACCCATTTTTAACAAGGAAGAGTTTAACTCGTGGGAAACAGCACCAGTTAATAACCATTCTTCATCAAATGGTGTAGTTTCAAATCCTTCCTCTAATGAATGTGCCAGTATTTTTCCTTTTTTACTAACCAAGTACACACTAACGCCCTCATCCATGGCATCTCGCAATGTGCGACATAGGTCCTGAAAGTCTACTTCATTACCCTCATTTTGCATTAACTGGATGAAACTTCTCATTTTTTTCAACAACATTAATTTCATTCCTCTCCATTCTGAAAATAACTTCTACTGCTGTACCGTGCCCCCGTGTGCCGAATTCCATTTTCATTTACTCGATGGTGCTGCCAATGGTTGTTCAGCAACATGGGAATCTATTCTGAAAAAAATAAAATCGGCAGAATTATTTCAATCTGTACTTAATTATACAGACTATAATTATCATTGTCAATACTATTTATTACGTACTTAGATACTTAACAAATAAATTACACCACGAATTTCGACATTAATCGACTAAATCCTTGATCATTCTATACCAACAAACGTAAAGATACTACAAAACTATAAGTAAGTCAAGAGTTTTACCATGAATTTAGACTTCCGGACTGACTTCAATCAACATTACTTAGTACACAATGGGTATCACTAGAAAATGCCTGTCCATGCCTGCCGCCACTTATATATTGACAGTCCAAGCTGATAATGGTATTATAAAGTAGTTCTAATTCAGTGCCGAAGTGGTGGAATTGGCAGACGCGCTACGTTCAGGGCGTAGTGGGCAATAGCCCGTGCGGGTTCAAGTCCCGCCTTCGGCACCATAGCAAAATATACGCCCCGTAGCTGAGGTTATGGCAAAAAAAAGGCGATTGATCATCAGATGACCATCACCCATATATTGATAGTTAGAACGTAAGCGTCACCTGTAGTGGGTGGCGTTTTTTCCATAGAGATTCTCGAACCCGCCAATGTAGTGACCGAATAATTATGTCATTTGTAAATATCTATATTTCTCCTGAACATCCGGCCGATATCTCCCTAAAATAATCTAATAGGTTTAAGGCTGAATGGTAGATTCGGTAATTTTACAGGTAATCATATACCCAGCGCTCTGGAAATGCAGCTCTAGAGATTGGCAAACCCAGTGCCAGTCTCACACTATTGAATCAGTAACTCCTCGACCGAATTGCCCTCTTCAAGTGCATCTAAGATTTGATCTATAGTATCCTCACTAATATTTCCGTACCAGTAACCCTCTGGATAGATTACCATTACCGGACCATGGTCACACAACTTTAAACAACCAGTATTAGAAACTATGCAGTCGCTCATTCCCCGGTCATTAAGCTCTGTTTGCACATACAAAATGAGATCCCTCGCATCTTTGCGAATGCATACACCTTTTGGTTCTCCACTTACTCGTGAACTTGAGCAAATAAACAGATGATGCTTTGGTTTTTCCATAAAAAATCGTCCTCTCTTATCAGATTTATCCACACTCTAGCCCGCCTCCACTACATTGATCCGTTGCACAAGGTGAAGCGCATCTGCAATCGGATATAATACCACTCGTGATCCACAGAACACACAAGCTCTTTGGGTAACCGATCCTGCAAGAATCGGGGTGTTACAAGTTATATCCAGTGGGGTCTGCCCGTTTTGATATATTTGCTTTTCCCTACCTTTGAGCACATCCATATACATCACCTCTTCTATTCCAAGCTACATCACTAATTCAAACGTCTCTTCTGAACTTACCGTATCCACTCGATCCAAGAGGGCATCTAGCAATTTCTCCAATAAACGTATTCCACCTGCATACCCTACACTAGGTAGATAGGAATGCCCAATCCGATCGAGGATAGGAAAACCAAAACGAATAAAAGGTATATCTTCATCACGAGCAATATACTTGCCATACGTATTTCCGATTAGTAAATCTACTGGTTCTTGCTTAATCCATTGATGTAACAAAAACATATCTGCAGCTTGTTGATACTTTGCCTCCGGCACGCTCTCTGCAAGTATGTCCTTCATACGTTGTTCAAATCGCTTGCCTGGTGTCCCAGTAATTACATAAACAGGACGCATATCTAATGTTACTAGGAACTCCGTTAACGAAATCAATTGATCAGGATCCCCAAATAAGGCTACTCGTTTTCCATGAAAGTACTGTTGCATATCTGTAATAATGTCAACCATTCTTCCTCGTTCATCGGTAATCTCATCTGGAACTGCTACACCTGTTACTTCATGCAATGTCTGAACAAATCGATCCGTTGCTGTTAATCCAATAGGAATATCAAGGTTATAAAACGGCACTTTACACTTAGCATCTAACGCAGTTGCAGCTGGCAGAGACGTGTATTCTCCAAGCGAAATTGTTGCTTCACTGTCTCCTGTTGTTTTCAATTGATTAATGGTTACTCCACCCTTAGGATAGAACTGATGCCGTCCGCTTTGAGGAGCATCTAATACATTAGATGTGTCGGGAAATAGGACCGTATTAATCCCCATGATTGCTGCTAACCGCTTGATCTCTCGCATATCAGCGGGTTCAATCCAACCAGGAATAACGTTTAGTTGTGCTAACTTGGCCCCTGTAGACTTTGAAAAATACGTGACCATATTCTTCACCATATTTGCGAACCCTGTAACATGAGACCCCACATAACTAGGAGTATTCGCATGAATCACCATTTTATTTGCAGGTATTTTGCCATCAGCATGTGCTTTGGCAATAATCTGCGGAACATCATCACCAATGGTCTCAGATAGGCAAGTCGTGTGAACCGCAATAATATCGGGGTCGTATATTGTAAAGATATTATTAATCGATTCTATTAAATTTGCTTGCCCACCAAACACAGACGTTCCCTCGGTAAATGAACTTGTTGCTGCCATTATTGGCTCTCTATAATGCCTTGTAAGTGTACTGCGGTGATACGAACAGCACCCTTGTGATCCATGACTATGTGGCAAGCACCGATGGATACCTAATGCTGCATACATAGCACCTATTGGTTGACAGGTTTTTGCTGGATTAACGACCAGCGCCTTACGTTCCTGAATCTCTTTGGTTGTATGTCTGAGTAACATGATTACGCCTCCTTTGCATAGGTTGCTTTGAGCTCGGGATGTGCTTGCCACGGTGCAATGATTAACGACCAAATCTTTGTGTTTACCATCTGGTCAATATCCTTGTAAAAGTTTATAGCTCCTTTGAACCCAGCATACGGTCCGCTGTAATCGTAGTTGTGTAGTTGCTTGCAAGGAATGCCCATCTTTTGCACCGCATACTTCTCTTTAATGCCCCCGCATAAAACATCTGGTTTGTACATTGCTAGCAATCTTTCCAACTCATAGTGACTTATATCATCAATAACTAGGGTGTTAGGATCCATATCCACCATTAAACCTTGATAATCTTTAAATGGAACTCCCTCAGCTTCAAGTTGCTGCAGTTTAGCTTCTGTTTTACGAGGAGAATATCGCTCAGAATCGGGGCTTACCGAGATCTCTTCAATACCACGACT
>SKHL01000316.1 GCA_007116995.1 Limnochordia bacterium | reverse complement strand
TCGACCTCCCTTTTTTCAACGCATTGCCATTCACCTGGCTATTACACCTCTAGTAGCGGGTTTGTCTTATGAAATCATTCGTAAGGCAGGACAAGACAAGTGTCATCCAATTTTTCGCTGGGTCGCTATGCCCGGAAAAGCATTGCAACGATTAACAACACGACCACCTGATGATTCTCAGGTGCGAGTAGCTATTGAAGCTTTGCAGAATGTGATTGAAAAAGATGCATCACATCAGGATGAGCAAAACGTTCACCAATTTCCCGTTTCAGCTACACAATAGATGGCTAGCTGCTACCATCGAGATAAGAAAAGTATATATTTAGGATTAGGGATGAAGGAGAGAGATAAAGATGTTTGACAAGTTAGTCGCTTTAGAAGATAAGTATAACGATTTAACAAACAAATTGAGCGATCCAGATGTTATTAGTGATCAAGCACGGTTTCAGAAATTTGCTAAGACCCATTCCGATCTAGAAAGTGTCGTTGTAGTTTTTCTAGAATACAAAGGGGTTTTGGAAGAGATTGCTGATGGGAAGGAAATGTTAAATGAAAAGCTTGAGGCAGATTTCAAATCCATGCTTCAGCAAGAATTAGGGAAATTAGCTGAACGTAAGGAAAACCTAGAAGCCAAGCTTAAACTACTATTATTACCGAAGGATCCCATGGACGAGAAGAATGTAATTGTGGAGATCCGCGGTGGAACGGGTGGGGAGGAAGCAGCACTATTTGCTGGCGTTTTGTTTCGGATGTATTCGCGCTATGCTGAGAGCAATAACTGGCGAGTTGAGTTAATGAATGGTAACCCTACCGATATTGGAGGCTTTAAGGAAGTAGTATTTATGATTGAGGGTAAAGGAGCGTATTCTCGACTTAAGTATGAGAGCGGTGTGCACCGAGTGCAGCGGATTCCCACCACAGAATCGGGTGGTCGGATTCATACATCCACAGCCACTGTCGCGGTATTACCAGAAGCGGAAGATGTGGAGTTAAATGTTGATCCGAATGAGTTGCGAATTGATGTATATCGTTCTTCAGGTCCTGGAGGACAAAGTGTAAACACGACAGATTCAGCGGTACGGATCACCCATATTCCCACAGGATTAGTGGTATCATGTCAAGACGAAAAATCTCAGCATAAAAACAAGGATAAAGCCATGCGCATTTTGCGAGCCCGATTACTGGATCAGTTACAGGCGGAGCATGATGCAGAAATGGCTGCTGAGCGTAAGTCGCAGGTAGGCACTGGAGATCGTAGTGAGCGGATCCGAACCTATAACTATCCCCAAGGGCGATTGACAGACCACCGGATTGGACTCACCATATATCGGTTGGACTCTGTGTTAGAAGGGTATATAGATGAAATTGTGGACGCATTGACTACCGCAGACCAATCAGAACGATTAAAAGCAATGGAGTCTTAAACAATGAGTGCTACACGGACAGTGATGAAGTTAATTTCCATTAGTGCGGATTACTTGGATAAGCAGGGTTGTGTTAGTTCACGCTTAGATGCAGAGGTATTGTTAGCCCATGTTTTAGCCATGAATCGGCTACAGCTGTACCTCAACTTTGATCGACCATTAGAGACGGAGGAAATCGATGCCTATCGCCAACTCATTGGATTACGAGCTCGTCGAACGCCTGTATCCTATTTAATTGGTAAGAAGGAGTTCTACTCTCGAGATTTCCTTGTTAATAGTCAGGTCTTAATTCCCCGTCCTGAAACGGAGATTCTAGTGGAAGAGGCCTTGCAGTTAGCTAAAACGATTTCCACGCCCAGGATTCTTGACTTAGGTACAGGTACAGGAATTATTGGTATTACTCTAGTACTAGAGTTACTAGAGGGCCAAATAGTGGCGAGTGATGTGTCGAAACAAGCCCTAGAAGTAGCAAGGGAAAACGCCATTCAGCATGGGGTTATTGACCAGATTGAGTTAGTACGAAGTGATCTCTTTGGGCAGCTAGCAGGATATACCTTTGATATTATTTGTTCTAACCCTCCCTATATTCCTACCAATATTATTTACACCTTGGAACAAGAGGTGCGACAAGAGCCTTTATCTGCATTAGATGGCGGAGAAGATGGGTTGGATTACTATCGCCAGATTCTAAATCAGGCTAGAGATCACCTCTGCGATAGGGGTTATCTGGTTCTTGAAATTGGGTGGAATCAAGCTGATGCAGTGAAGACCTTAGGGGAAGCCCGAGGTTTTTCTTGGCATAAAACTGTCAGTGACTATGGAGGTAAGGATCGGGTGGTGGTATTGCAGTGGAGAGAATAACAGAGATACTACATACTAAGGACTTAGTTCGAGCCGCTCGGATGTTACGAGATGGAGAATGTGTGGCTTTTCCGACAGAGACGGTTTACGGGCTAGGAGCCAATGCTTGGGATGCTCAAGCAGTTCAGAGGATTTTTACAGCGAAAGGCCGGCCAGCCGATAATCCTCTGATAGTGCACTGCCATAGCCAAGACCAGCTTGAGAGTGTGGTTAGGTCTTATCCTGATGACGCTAAGCGCTTAATGGATAGGTTTTGGCCGGGTCCGCTTAGTCTTGTTCTACCGAAAAGCAAACATATTCCAGCGGTGGTCTCTGCCGGATTAGATTCTGTAGCTATGCGTATCCCAGATCATCCTGTAGCCCTAGAATTATTGAGATTAGCCCGGATACCGATCGCTGCTCCGAGTGCGAATATATCCGGCAGACCAAGTCCTACACGGGCTACTCATGTTCAACAGGATTTGAATGGGAAAATTGCTGCTATTGTCGATGGTGGTAGAACTGGATATGGACTAGAGTCGACAGTGCTTGATTGTACCTGTAACCCTTTTCGGTTGCTGCGACCTGGTGGTATTACATTAGAACAGCTTCAAACCACATGTTTTATCCATATTGATCCAGGTATTTACGGTAACATTAAGGATAAACCTCGTTCTCCTGGTATGAAATATCAACATTATTCCCCTGATGCGTTCCTAGTTTTAGTAGTGGGAGAGAATATAGGACCGGCTGTTCAGGATCTGATTAAAACCAAACAATCAGAGCATAAAAAAATAGGGGTGATGACTGTCACTGAGCATGTCAATGACTACCAAGGTGTAACGGTTCTCGATATGGGTTCCAATCAGGAACTAGAGACGGTGGCTTCACGTATTTATCATTTGTTGCGACATGTAGATGCATTGGGATTAGAGTATGTAATTGTGGAAGGGCTACCAGAGACGCATATTGGCATGGCCATCATGAATCGGTTACGTAAGGCTGCAGGGTATAGGATTATTACTACATAGGTATTGGATACACCTGCAGATGTGTAGCACCTATAACTTTCGGACTACGGTATAATATTTCACGCTAGGATTTGAGATTGTCGGTCAGATGGATGTCTCACACGATGTATGGGTGGTTATGATAAACTGATTTTAAGAAAGTTCTTAAAGGAGGGTGAGTAGGTAAATGAAGAAAGTACTAATAGTGTGTACAGGCAATACATGTCGAAGCCCAATGGCCCAGGCCATGCTTACCCAGATGGTGCAGGACAAGGAGCTGAGGGTGGAAGTAGAGTCTGCTGGAGTAAGTGCCTTCGGAGGTGATGCCCCCACACCGCAAGCGGAGCAAGCCATGAAGGGTTATGGGTTAGATATCTCTACCCATCGTTCACGAGCGGTTCATGTGGATATGTTAGCAGAGTGCGATCTAATTTTAACTATGACTAGCAGTCACAAGCAACAGATACTTCGAGTTCTACCAGATATGGCCGATAAAATTTTTGTGCTAGGAGAATATGCCAAATATTTGGAGCAGGAAAACCAAACTGTAATCCAGAATTCCACTCTGATTGACCAGAAATCAAATATGAATCCAGATGTAGATACTAGCAAATGGGATGTAAGTGATCCCTATGGGCAACTCGTAGATAGTTACATCAAAACGGCTCGGGAAATCAAGGGGTTATTGGCTGCCATCGTTCGCTATTGGGAGTTGAATGGAGGTGTATAAAGAATGAGAGTAGCTCTAGGAGGAGATCACGCTGCATTTTCGCTCAAGAAGGATATCAAAGAGTATCTAATCGAGCAAAGGATAACTGTAGATGATCTAGGCACGTATACGCTGGAATCGTGTGATTATCCTGATATTGCGCAACCACTCTGTGAAAAAGTTATAACGGGTGAGTATGACCGGGGTATCTTAATCTGTGGAACAGGTATTGGGATGAGTATAGCTGCGAATAAGATTAAAGGTGTCCGGGCTGCTCTATGTCATGATGTATATTCCGCTCGCTTAACTCGAAATCATAATGATAGTAACATTTTGTGTATGGGGGCTAGAATAATTGGTTCCGGCTTAGCCTTAAGGATTGTGCAAGAATGGCTATCTCAAGAGTTCAAGGGAGGGCGTCACAAGATTCGCATTGGCAAGCTAGAAAGATAATCTAGATTAGAGAGAAGGAGAGGGTAATTTGTCTAGGGTTCACGTAATTGATCATCCGTTAATTCAGCACAAGCTAACCATGATCAGAGATAAGAGTACTGGTCCGAAGGATTTCCGCGAGCTTGTCAATGAAGTAGCCTTGTTAATGGCCTATGAGGTCACACGAGATATGCTTTTAGAAGAAGTAGAAGTAGAAACGCCAATTTGCACAACGAAAGGGTATACTGTGGCGGGAAAGAAGATCGGACTTATCCCAATTCTGCGAGCTGGATTAGGCATGGTTGATGGTGTGCTTGAGCTAATCCCCACGGCCAAGGTTGGTCACATTGGTGTATATCGAGATCCCGATACCTTAAAACCAGTGGAGTATTATTGTAAGTTGCCAGGGGATAGCGAAGAACGTGACTTTATAGTCATTGATCCTATGCTAGCTACGGGGGGTTCGGCCTCCGCAGCAATTGAATTCATTAAAGAGAGAGGATGCGCTAGCATCAAATTGATGTGTTTGCTTTCTGCCCCTGAAGGGATTCAGGAAGTACAACGAGCCCATCCGGATGTGGAGATATTCACAGCTGCAGTGGATCAACGCTTAAATTCACATGGGTACATTATTCCTGGTCTAGGAGACGCAGGCGATCGATTATTTGGGACTAAGTAGTGTTTTCTTTGAAAAGACACCGGATCTGGCTGGATCGGGTGTCTTTTTCCGTCCATCCCTAGGATTTTTTCGTTTTATAGCGAAGTATGTAGGGAGATAAACTGTCATGTGAAAATCTGAGGTGGGACAGCACAGGTACGTTTTGTTAGGAGAAGTAAAATTGGGGATTTTAACTTGATGCGAGGTGTACTATGGGAACACGACCGTCTTGGGAGCAGTATTTTATGGACATTGCTAAATTAGTTGCTAGTCGTTCGACTTGTATCCGTCGGCAAGTAGGGGCAGTATTAGTAAGGGATAAGCAAATTATTTCTACAGGATACAATGGGGTGCCCAAGGGAATTAATCACTGTGAAGAGCGAGGCTGTTTACGACAAGAGTTGATGATACCTTCAGGGGAACGGCATGAAATTTGCCGCGGTGTTCACGCTGAGCAAAATGCCATTGTTCAAGCGGCACTTCATGGTATTAGCACTGACGGGACTACTTTATTTTGTACCCATCAACCCTGCGTAATGTGCACAAAGTTAGTGATTAACGCCGGAGTAAGAAAAGTAATATTCCAGGGGGAATATCCCGATGCTTTGGCGAAGGAATTATTAGGAGAAGCAAATGTATCCTTAGTGCGTTGGGAGAGGTAAGAGATGGCAGCCATGATGGTGTTTGATTTGGTTTTTCCCTTAGTTGTTGGCTTTTTATTGGCAGTTGGAATTACCCCTCTTATACGGTGGGTCTCGTGTCGCGTCGGGTTAGTTGATTACCCAAATAGGAGACGAATAAATGTAATACCTATGCCAACTGGTGGAGGATTAGCGATTT
>SKHL01000100.1 GCA_007116995.1 Limnochordia bacterium | reverse complement strand
TTTCCTGTAGTAGGAGTAGACCGGTGGATGTTAGTCATTCCTTTTTTCATGTTTAACCTACTCATCTTTGGGGCATTAGGCGAAGAAATAGGATGGAGGGGCTATCTGCTACCACGTTTGCAGGAGAATTATAGCGCTGTGATGGCTAGTCTTATAATTGGTGGATTTTGGGCGTTTTGGTTGTTTCCTAGGACCTTTGTTTACGGAAGCGCACTCGCCCCTGGAAACTATTTATGGTTGGTAGTCGAGTTACTAGTCGTGTCCATTCTGCTTACTTGGGTATCAAATAGCACTGGTAGTTTGCTACTGCCAATCCTGTTTCATGCGTTCTACGCCACGATTCCCCCAATAGTTGCACCGATCCTAGAGGTATCAGGTCATTTACCGTGGTATGAACAAATTAACGCTACCGTATATACAAACATAACAATAATTGTGTTATTGATATGTGGTGGAAAATCCTTAGTGTATAAGCCTCGTCCTAAACGGGTGCGGCCAGAATAGGCACATAGTTACACCCCTTGCATTTTTGCCGGGGGTGTAACTATGTGCCGACACAAAAAGCAAAGGTCAAGCAAGAACACTGGTGAGCAAGGAGGATTCATATGACTACGGCTCAGATCAAAGAAACAGATTTATATCATCCTATTCATGAATACTTAGTGGCACAGGGCTACACCGTCCGGAGTGAAGTTGAGCATTGTGATATAACTGCGATAAAGGATGAAGAGCTAATAATTATCGAGTTGAAGAAAAGTTTTAACTTGGAGTTACTGATTCAAGCAACACAAAGACAACGAGCTGCAGATTCTGTTTACGTGGCAGTTCCAAGACCTAAGCGAGGGGTTCTAGGCAAACGTTGGAATGGGATCCACCATCTGCTGCGACGTTTGGAGTTAGGATTGATTTTGGTATCATTTACTGGACGAATAACCCGAGTAGAAGTGGCGATCGACCCTGTCCCATTTGATCGGGCTAAAAGCATGCAACGGGGAAGAAAGCAAAGAAACAGCATTATTCGTGAAGCCCAGGCTCGTCAGGGTGAGTATAATGTGGGTGGAAGCAAGGGAAAAAAATTAATGACGGCCTATCGGGAGAACGCCCTGCAAATCGCGGTGTATCTCTCGCAACAGGATCGAATGGCTCCGCGCGAGTTAAAAGCATTAGGAACAGGGAAGAAAACTCCAGCGATTCTCCAAGACAATCACTATGGGTGGTTTGAGCGAGTAACGCGAGGGATTTATACATTAACCTCGGGTGGTCAAGAGGCTTTACGGGAATATCCAGAGTTAGTCGAGCATTATTTAGATGAATATGCTGAGAAAACTCTGTCCTAAGTGCAACCTTTTTAATCTAAACGCACTCTTAATAGATGAATGGGGGTAGAGGCGTGGACTTAGCAGCAGAGATCCGATCGGATACAATGAAGGCGGAGGAAAACTTAGTTAAACGGTTGCAGGCTAAGGATCAAATGGCAGCGAATACCCTAGTCGAACAATATGCCAATCGATTACTAGGAGTTGCGACTCTTGTGCTTGGAGATCGGCATCTAGCAGAAGATGCAGTTCAAGACACACTGTTTCAGGCTATTACTCATATTCAGCAGTTCCGTGGGGACTCGTCTCTTTACTCTTGGTTATACACTATTCTCATTCGTATCTGTCGGGCTCGCCAACGCAAGAAGTTTTGGAAGCTTCCCTTGTTTCGTAAAGAGGAGAGTTGGGATCAACTAGTGGATCCCAACGAAGACGTGATTGAGCAGACAGTGAAACTCGATAGACAGCAGCATGTGCGCCAAGCAGTAGGAGCGTTGAGTCCACATTATCGAGAAGTGATAGCGCTGTTCTATTTTGAGGAGCTATCGCTAGAGGAGATTGGAAGAATTATCATGAAACCCGTGGGAACGATTAAGAGTACTCTGCATCGAGCGCGCAAGAAGCTAGCGGAGATCCTAGCAGAGGAGGGGATGGAATGAAGCATACTGACAGCTTGAGTAAGCGTTTACAACAAGAGATGAAGGATGTAGTCTTCTCTGACATTCAGAGGGCAGAGCTCGCTACAAGGCTTAGTAGAAAGCTAGTGGAATCTAACTCTGCTACGTTTACACAGCGTATCGCAGCTATTTGGAATGGATATACTGAGATTCCACTTACTGCAGGAGTGGTAGGAGTTGGTGTAATCAGCTTTATTCTAATCAGCGCTGTCACTAACTTGCTAGTAATCGACCAATCCACAGCACTGCTATTACTTCAGTCCTCACAGGGTATGACAGATCTAAGACAAGGAGTGAGTCTATTATGAAGTTACCAAGAACTGTGCGGGTGAAGAACAAATATCTGTTGGTACTTGGAATTTGTCTAGTGCTGGTACTTGGTTGGGTTCAAGCCAATGAAGGGGCCCTTTTGTATCAATTAGCAGAGAAAGCGAGACAAGACAATCAGCCAGCGAAGGCCTTAGCTTATTATGATAAGCTGATTACAGAGCACCCAGAAAATCCTAGTGTTCCAGATGCATTGTACTGGTCGATCACCCTGTTGCCTCAGGATACGGATTTTCAGGCTGTGATATTTTCCAGACATTCCTCTACCTCTCATAGAGATAACGTGGTAGCTGAGTTGGATGATACGGTTCTTACGAGAGAGCAGCGATTGTGGCGTCTCTATGAAGACTACCCCGATCATTGGTCTAGCCACCACGTTCCGTTTATGCTGGGATCATTGTTGCTAGAACAGAATGATCCTCAGGCAGAGGAATTATTGTTACAAGCGCTTCACACAGAGAATGGGTCCCGTCGGGCTGATGCCGCTTTGTTACTGGTAGATCTCTATATGCAACAGAGCAAGTACCATCAGGCTATGGCTATTATCGAGTATTGTCAAAGTGAAATCCCGAACCACCAAGCTGTCTGGATTCAGTTTATAAAAGGAGACATTCTGGCGGCACTTGGCGAGCCGGATCAAGCCATCGACGCCTATAACCAGGTGTTTACTGTATTTGCCGAGGAAATACGTTTATGGGAAGACCGTCGGGATAGATATCCCGACTTGCAGGAACCCGCTTGGGATCATACCCGGCACCATTACGAAGAGATGATTGCCGCACGTATTATGCAATTGCCTTCCTCCGACCAGTCTAATAAAATGGCTAGGGTGACGGGCCAGGTTACTCTAGCTGGTGAACCTCTAGCAGGATTTCGGGTTATTGTTAACAGAATTCAGTCCTCAGGGCATTTTCGATCCACGCGAGATGAGAATGAGTTAGTGCAATTCACCAATGAGCAGGGGTACTTTCAGTTTAGCTTACCTGTTGGTGTTCAGTATGAAACAGGGGTACAGCTAAATTACCAGCAAGGACAAATGGTAGAAGGGTATCATCTGCAGATTATCAATGGAGATTTTATGCTTAGCGAAGATAATCATACTGTAGAATTCCGGTTTGTCCCTCCGGTTGTAGTTACGAGTCCGGAGCCCGAAGACGATTTTCAACTTCCATTGGTAATAAAATGGGAACCATATCCTGGTGCGGATAGCTACCGGGTGGGAATCTCCAGTGTGGAGTTAACTGATGGAGGGTATCGAACCTTAGGGGGTCCGATAATTGACAATATCAGTGAAGTTGAGTATGCATTTGTTGAAATGCCTAAGCCTCAGTTTGGCTCCTTTGGAGCCGATCAAAGAGGGGTATTTCCCGCTTACTTCATTGGCTACCTTCAAGGAGCGGATTCCATCCTGTTACGAGTATATGCAGTAGATGCCCAAGGGCGAATACTAGCGAGTAACGGTGGGTTATACTTTGGTCCTGGGGTGGATCCTGAAGTTACTCTGAATATCGGAGACGTAGAATTGGACCCAATCTCTCAATTACTACTAGATCGAAACTATGATCAAGCTATAACCATGCTTGAACAAGAGCTTGAGGCCAATCCTAAAGATCAACAGTTGCTTGACATTCTATCACGTATATACTTTTCCGGGACGCATAACATCGGTAATGACTGGCAAAATGAGCAAATGGCCCATCAAGATCGAGAGAAGAGCGCTGAAATACTAGAACGGTTAGTGGAGATGAATCCGTCTGCCGATAATTTATCTAGTTTGGTCTTAGTTTACAGAGCCCTTGGCCGTATGGATGATGTGTATCCCATCTTTGAGCAGTAGTCCGTCATGGTGAGGCTGATTGGGTCGCCTACCTAAGAGTACAATAACCAGAAACCGATTTAGTGGTTACCGCTTAGGTCGGTGGATTATGGAGGGAATTCCTGTGTTTCCCAGGAATTCCCTCTTATTGTGGCGAATAGTATCTTGTAATGCGTAGAGGAGGCGGTATTATGACTATTAAGAGTGATATAGAGATCGCTCAAAGTGTAACTATGCATCCCATTGATGATGTGGCTAATTCAATCGGGATAGCTAATGATTGTTTAGAGCTGTATGGTAAGTACAAAGCAAAGGTAAATTGCTCTTTGCTGGATTCATTAAAGGATAAGCCTGCTGGAAAGCTTATTTTGGTGACTGCTATTAGTCCCACACCGGCCGGGGAAGGGAAAACTACTACCACTGTTGGATTAGGTGATGCCCTTCATGCATTAGGAAAGAATGCTGTGATCGCGTTGCGAGAACCTTCGATGGGTCCGGTGTTTGGAGTCAAGGGTGGTGCGGCTGGCGGTGGGTATGCCCAAGTAGTTCCCATGGAGGATATCAATCTGCATTTTACTGGAGATATGCATGCCATCGGGGCAGCGAATAATTTGCTAGCAGCCATGATCGATAATCACATTTACCAGGGAAATGACTTGGATATTGATCCTAGGCGGATTACATGGAAGCGCGCTATGGATATGAACGATCGTCAACTTCGCTCGATTGTAGACGGTCTGAATGGTAAGGCGAATGGAGTACCGAGGGAAGATGGCTTTGATATTAGTGTGGCATCAGAAATTATGGCCATTTTGTGTCTAGCCAGAGACTTAAAGGATCTAAAAGAGAGGCTTAAGAGGATTATTATTGGCTATAATTATAGTAATCTACCGATTACCGCCCAAGACTTAAAAGCCCATGGAGCGTTAGCAGCCATCCTTAAAGATGCACTAAAACCCAATCTCGTACAAACCCTAGAACATACACCCGCGTTCGTTCATGGAGGACCGTTCGCTAACATAGCCCATGGCTGTAATAGCATAATGGCCACTAGCATGGCGTTGAAGTTAGGTGATTATGTCGTGACGGAAGCTGGATTTGGAGCAGATTTAGGTGCTGAGAAGTTTCTAGACATTAAATGTCGTATAGCTGGTATACAGCCATCAGCTGTAGTAATTGTAGCTTCGATTCGAGCCCTAAAGCATCATGGTGGGGCAGCCAAGGATGTTCTCGGGGAAGAGAATATAGTGACCTTAGAGCAGGGGATCCCTAATCTATTAAAGCATATTGAAAACATTACATCCAATTTCCGTTTGCCAGCGGTGGTAGCCATTAATCGGTTCCCGCAGGACACCGATGCTGAGATCGCTTTCATCAAAGAGAAATGTATGGAACTAGGAGTCACCGTAGCGTTGTCTGAAGTCTGGGGAAAAGGAAGCCAAGGTGGGACAGCGTTGGCTCACGAGGTATTAAACCTAATTCGTGAAGAGTCCACCCAGTTTAAATTTATGTATGAAGACACGTATTCCCTTAAAAATAAAATTCGGGCCATAGCAACAACCATCTATGGGGCCGACGGCGTAGACTTTTCCACCGAAGCATCACGGGAAATTCGTCGCTATGGGCGGTTAGGATTTGGACACTATCCCGTCTGTATGGCGAAAACCCAGTATTCCTTATCTGATGATTCGAAAAAACTTGGTAGGCCTCAAGGGTTCCGGATTACGGTTCGGAATGTACAAATCAAGGCAGGTGCTGGCTTTGTGGTGGCACTGACGGGAGATATAATGACCATGCCAGGGTTACCAAAAATGCCTTCAGCTGAGGAAATTGATGTAGATGACTCAGGGAAGATTTCCGGATTGTTCTAAGCCTGGATATATTGAGGAACCCGGACTTGTTCTCTGGGGTCTTCGATGCAGGTAGTTTTAAATGCTATCATTATGCTGTTACCATTGTGCCGATACCTTTGTCAGTGAATATCTCAAGTAGTAATGGATGGGGGATAGTACCATTGATGATGTGAGTTCGATTTACCCCTTTTTCAATACCTTTAATACAGCCTTGTACCTTTGGAATCATCCCTTCACTGATAACGCCAATCTTAATTAAGTAATGAATCTCTTTAACTGAAAGAACCGAGATGATGGAATCTGCATCCTCGGGATCTCTTCGTACACCATCAATGTCGGTGAGAAATATCAATTTCTCTGCCTTGAGTGCGGCTGCAATCTCTCCAGCTACAGTGTCGGCGTTGATATTATAGGTCTGCCCATCCTCATCCACGCCAATGGGAGCTACAACAGGGATGTATTCATCCCGAGCTAGTATGTCTAGCACCTTGCAGTTAATATTATTAACCTCTCCTACATAACCTAAATCTACACCATGTACTGGTTCCATTTTTTTTGCTTCAATTAGATTTCCATCTTTGCCAGAGAGACCGATTGCTCTGCCGCCTAAGCAGTTAAGTTGGGCCACAATGTCTTTATTCACTTTGCCTGTTAGAACCATTTGGACTACCTCCATCGTATCACTGTCGGTGATGCGGAGTCCCTTGTGAAAGTGGGATTGAATATTTAGTGCCGTTAGCATCTTATTAATCGCAGGTCCGCCTCCATGAACGAGTATGGGGTTGAGACCCACATATTTAAGCAAAGTAATATCCTGCATAATTGTACGACTAAGACTTAGATCAATCATAGCATTGCCACCATACTTAACTACAACAGTTTTCCCTGCTAACCGCTGAATGTAGGGAAGTGCTTCTACTAATATATTAGCTTTATGTATTAAATGATCCATAGTACCACCTTCGCTAACTAATTTTCATACCAATATTGTGTTTATTTATTCATCTTTAGTTTATCATAGAATAGATTGAATGCAAAGTCTAGTTAATAATATGTTATGTTTGGGGTAGGTTTATGCTAATGAGGATAATTAATGCGCCAATTGGTTACTGATAATTGCATGGATTACGATTTTCACACTCTAGATTTGAAAATATTGTTAAATTCGACTATTCTTAGGCTAAGAAGAAGGAGATAGAGGCTATCCATGCCGAATATTTGACAATCTAACGAAATCTGGATTTCCCGGGAAATACCTGAGGCTCCAGTGTTCCAAGAGAAGAGGGATAAGGATGAGTTTTCGCCATATTCAACGGATGCCTAGTTCTGATCAGATAATTGACGAAATTTCTGTGAGTGCTGAACTAGCTCAAATAAAACAACAACGGGATCAGCAGATCTCTGCGGTCTTAACTGGAAAAAGTGACCGCTTCTTGGTTATTATTGGACCTTGCTCAGCCCATCACGATGATGCGGTCTATGATTATGTTACTCGTTTGGCCAAGGTGCAAGAGAAAGTAAAAGAGCGGCTTGTATTAGTACCAAGAATTTATACAAACAAACCCCGCACTACGGGAGAGGGATATAAAGGAATGGCCCATCAACCTGATCCTCGACAAAAACCTGACATGGTTAAGGGTGTGAAGATGCTTCGCTGGATGCACTTGAAGGTCATTCAGGAATCAGGGTTAACAGCGGCAGATGAGATGCTCTACCCGGAAAATTATGCTTATCTAGCTGATTTGCTTAGCTATGTGGCTGTTGGGGCTCGGTCTGTGGAGAACCAGCAACATCGATTAACCAATAGTGGCTTGGATGTTCCAACGGGCATGAAAAATCCAACCAGTGGTGACATATCTGTGATGTTAAATGCGATCAAAGCAGCTCAAATGCCCCATGTATTTATCTATAATGGCTGGGAAGTAGATACTGGTGGGAATCCATTAGCTCATGCAGTCGTGCGAGGGTTTACGGATAAACAGGGACAGCACATTACAAACTACCACTATGAGGATCTGAGTCGTTTAGCTGGAGTCTATCATGAGTCTGCTATGCAAAATCCGGCTATTGTGGTAGACACGAATCATTCCAATTCTGGTAAATGCTATGACCAACAACCACGAATTGCCCAAGAGATCATGAGTAATAGAGCCTATTCTTCATTATTAAAGACTACGGTCAAAGGTCTTATGATTGAAAGCTTTATAGAGGAGGGATCCCAGTCTGTAGAGGGCACTGTATATGGAAAATCTATTACTGATCCCTGTCTGGGCTGGGATGCTAGTGAGAGGTTGTTACTTGACCTGGCTGATTTAGTGTAGTTCGATCCTATGCCTGTCAAGCGGGTGTCGTTCGATGTGAATGGATAGGGGGAGATTATGTGAGTAATTCTAGTGAAGATAAATCATAGTAGGTTATTGACTAAACGAATCCCCGGGGTTAGGTGCTTTTCGGTGGGTTCGTTTTCTTGTTTCTGAGAACTAACGACAGTAAATAATAAATTAACGTTAATATTACCGCGAATATATCGTTATCAATTGCTACTAGTATAGTAGTGGAGTATAATAAAGCTAGTATAATACTGGCGAAGGAGTCTTTATAAGTGAAGCATTTTATACGATTGATGGAGTACTCCAAAGGATATATCTTTCTGAATGTATTAGGCTTGGTCTTTTCCTTAGCTGTAATTATTACTGGATTATATATTCCTTACTTAACAAAGGAAGTTGTTGACGATGTACTTGTGGCCGGAAACTTTGGTCAGTTAAGAAAGTTAATACTGTATCTTCTGATTGTGACAGCAATTCGAACGTTCGTCCAATATGGGAAACTGTATATTTTCGAATATACATCCCAACGGTTGCTGTATGATTTGCGTAGTGATCTATATGCTAAGCTACAGGCGCAATCATTCGAGTTCTACGATCGCATCCGTACGGGTTTGCTAATGAACCGTATGGTTGGCGACTTACAATCCATTCGTCAATTGACCAATCAGGGGTATGTCCAAATATTTGAAGGTATTTTTTCTCTAGTTACTACCGTAGCTGTGATGTTAACCTTGAATGTGCAGTTGACCTTAGGAATGCTTGTAATTGTCCCGTTTATTTACCTTAGTACCAGTACTATGGCGAAAAGTCTCAGACCAGTTTTTCAGCAAATTCGCCGTAATTTTGAGGATCTAACCTCTGCTGTCCAAGAGAATATCACTGGGATTCGGGTAGTAAAGGCCTTCGGCCGTGAGGAGTTTGAAAAAGAGAAGTTTGCTCACATCGCGCAGGTATTTACGAGTAGTAACATTGATTCTGCAGATATTCGGGCTACTTATCTACCCTTTGCGCGATTAATTAATGGCTTAGGTGTGGTGGTGATTTTGCTCCTAGGTGGCTATTTAGTGATCCGAGGTGATTTAACTATCGGATCTCTAGTAGCGTTTAATGGGTATATGTTAATGCTACAGATCCCGATTAATAATGCCAATGCGTTAGTTAATCAGTGGGAGAATGCCCAGGCCTCTTTGGAAAAGATTTTTGAGCTCTTTGATGAAAAGACAGCTATATGCAATAAAGAAAGCGCTACCATACTGAGCAAATGCCAAGGAGATATTGTCTTTAACCATGTGTATTTTCGCTATGGGGAGGACGACGTTCTTATGGATATTAACTTGCGGATGAAGCCAGGTACCACTACAGCAATCATGGGGGATACAGGCGCTGGTAAGTCCACCATTATTAATCTTATTGCTCGCTTTTATGATTGTACAGAGGGGCAGGTGACGGTAGATGGTATTGATGTGCGAGACTTAGAGTATAATAGTCTTCGTCATCATATCGGAGTTATTTTACAGGAGACTTTTTTGTTCTCCGATACTATTGCAGCTAATATCGCCTTTGCAAAGCCGAACGCGACTCGAGAGGAAATCGAACAAGCAGCAAAGATTGCCGATGCCCATAGTTTCATTGTCAATATGGCTGATGGCTATGAATCAGTTGTAGGTGAACGAGGTCTGGGCTTATCAGGTGGACAGCGTCAACGAATTGCGATCGCACGAGCGATTTTATGTAACCCTAAGATTCTAATTCTCGATGATGCTACATCGAGTGTGGACATGGAAACAGAGCATGAGATCCAGCAAACTCTTAACCAAATCCTAGAAAATCGCACCACATTGATTATTGCTCATCGTATTTCCTCCGTAAAAAATGCGGATCAAATCATTATGTTAGAAAATGGGAAGATCTGCGAGCAAGGAACCCATGATGAGTTAGTTAACCTTAAAGGTAAATATTATCAGACTCTACTCGAGCAATATAGTGAGTACGAAGAAAACGGGTCCCTTGGTAATGAGGATTTATGTATCGTTTCGGGAGGTGTCGAGAACCATGAAAAACACGTATAGAGTCGATGAAGCCGATGTGGCTGCGATTAGTGCAGGTCAGATTAAGCGATTATTACATTATCTAAAACCGTATCGTAAGCAAGTTATGATTACTATAGCACTCATGTTTACGGCCACACTAACAGAACTCATTGGTCCATTATTGTTACAGCGCTCTGTAGACGTGTATATTCCAACCGAGAATATGCGGGGGTTACTGGGGATCTCTCTTGCTTATCTAGGAGCTCTCGGTTTTAGTTATTTCTGCACTCGAGCTAAGATTCGTCTCGCTCACCGCACCGGACAAAATGCCTTATTGGATTTGCGAAAAGCATTGTTTAATCATGTGCAGTCTTTATCATTTAATTTTTTTGGAAATATACCAGCTGGGAAATTGATCGTACGTATTGTCAACGATATCGATACACTGAATAATCTTTTTACTAATGGGATCGTCAATGTTTTTACTGAATTGTCTATGCTCTTTGCTGCTGCGGTAATGATGTTTGTAATCCATCCACGCCTAGCAATGGTTACATTGTCAACAGTCCCCATTTTTATGGCACTCTTGTTTATCACACGAAGTGCGATTAAACGAGAATGGCGATTTGTGCGAAAAAAGCTATCCAACCTCAATGCCTATATCCATGAGAGTATTGCAGGTATGAAGGTTGTACAGGCGTATGTACGCCAACGGGAGAACGATCGTATTTTTCATACTGTGCTTGATGACGTATTCAATTCATGGATGCGTGCAATTCGGATTAACAGTGCGTATGGTCCAGCAGTGGAACTAATATCTGTATTAGGAACTGTGATTATTTTCTGGTATGGTGCGCGCTTATTAGCCATAGACGATATATCGGTAGGAGTGGTGATCGCATTTACCGTTTATCTTCGCCGTTTTTGGCAGCCAGTGATGATGTTAACCGGTTATTACAATCAGTTGTTAGTAGCGATGGCATCATCAGAACGCATTTTCGAGTTAATGGATGAAGAGCCAGAGATCGCCATTAGTTCAGAGGCGATACCATTAGATAAGGTTCAAGGTTCTGTAGAGTTTGCCAATGTGACTTTTAGTTACGAGGAAGGGCAAACCGTACTACACAATACGGATTTTCAGATTGAGCCGGGGGAAACCATCGCGATTGTAGGTCCTACTGGTTCGGGAAAAACAACGATTATCAGCTTGTTATCACGGTTTTATGATCCCCTACAAGGGAAAATCTTAATTGACGGACAGGATCTGAAAAACATTACACTGAAATCCTTACGAGAGAACATTGGTATCATGCTTCAAGATCCCTTTATATTTAGGGGGACGATTCTAGATAACATTCGCTATGGACGGCTGGAGGCCACAGAGGAAGAGATAATCGAGGTAGCCAAGGCTGTGCATGTACATGACTTCATTGGCATGCAAGAGAAGGGTTATCATACTGAGGTGAATGAGCGAGGATCAAATCTGTCCATTGGGCAACGGCAGCTAATTTGCTTTGCGCGGGTATTACTAGCCGACCCAAGCATCTTGATTCTTGATGAAGCTACAGCGAGTGTGGATACACATACGGAACTATTATTACAAAAGGCAATTGACAAGTTGCTAGAAGGTCGTACATCTTTTGTAATAGCACATCGGTTATCAACCATTCGAAACGCTGATAGGATAATGGTAATCAATAAAGGTCGTATTGCGGAAATGGGAAGCCATGAACAGTTAGTGAATAATGAGGGTCTCTACCATCAGCTCTACACCGTACAATATAAGTACTTGAACGCTGTATAGGATTATGAATGGCGATAGGCTAAAAAGCTAGAAACGTTGTTGAAAGACTGGTTAGGAGATGAGTCATTGAAGAAGCGTGAGGAAGTATATTACGGACAAAAGCTAGAGCCAGCAGCCGGGAAGATTCTGCATGGTGCTGGACAGAGTTCGCATGAATTCTACAATTATTATCAGGCACTAAATACCCCGCCTCTGATCTATATGAGCTATTGTGGACTGCGAGGTGATATAGAGGCCTTCTTCGACCGACTAATCGCGCAGTTAGAACAATACCCTGATCGATTTCTGATTCCCCAGATTGGATTATCCATGACCAAGGATGGTGCCCCAGAGGAGCATTATGAGCATAGGGTAGCAGCTGGCGCGTATGATCAGCAAATAGAGGCTTTCTGTAAAGGATTGCGGAGACTGGGGCGACCCGTTTTTCTCCGGGTTGGATATGAGTTTAACGGACACTGGAATGGATACGAAGCCGAATCCTATCAGCTAGCATGGCAGAGAATCGCTACGGCTCTATGGGATCATGGCTTAGAGGAAGTCGCTTTGGTCTGGTGTTATGCACCAGACGATACAGAGAGTGACGTAATGTCCTATTATCCTGGAGATGAATTTGTGGATTGGTGGTCGGTGGACTGCCTTGACGCAGAACACTTTACTAGTCGAGGGACACGCACTTTTGTCCAAGAAGCAGATCAACGGGGGTATCCTGTGATGATTGGCGAATCTACTCCTCGCTATGTCGGAGTACTAGATGGGCTATTTTGTTGGAATAAGTGGTTTATACCCTATTTTCGTTTCATGGAGAAATATCCTAATGTAAAAGCCTTCTGCTATATCAGTTGGGATTGGGTTGCGTATCCCCAATGGAAAAGGTGGGGAAACTGTCGCATTAATGATAATCCGGAAGTGCTCGAGCTCTACCAAGCAGAGTTACTAAAGGATCGATATCTCCATGCTAGTGATGAGCAGACCACTCGGGAGATGTTAAATCTCTAGTGTGGATGGAGATTTAATCAAAAGTGATTGCTTTTTTGGGAAGCCTAGTATATAATACTACTACCGTAGGTCCGGGTCGTAGCCACCCCGGTTATCAAAAACAATGGACATAACAACAAGGTTACACTTTGTATTATCTATGAGAATGGGTACTGGCTGCCATATGAAGCTGTGCCCATTTTTGGTTTGGCGGAGTTCGCAACCATCCTTCGCAAAACAAAATAAAACTAGGAGTGGATTTACTTGGTAATGATTTTTTACTGGATTTTAATCACACTAACTTTAACTACTGTTACAATGGCACTAAGCAGAAAATATGGACCGGCATTTATTATAGCTATTTACACCGGATTTATTGTAATGGCGCAGATCTTTGCCACGAAGCTAGTCGTATTTGGTAACTGGGTGGTTCCAGCAGGGGTTATTGTATATGGAGTTTCGTTTTTATTGACAGATGCTCTCCATGAATTCTTTGGTCTTGAAGAGGCAAAAAAAGCGGTTGTGAGTGGCTTTGTTAGCTCTGTGTTTCTGATCATTGGAATACAAATTGTAATCGCTTGGGAGCCAGCTGGATTCTGGCCAAATCAGGAAGCATTCGTTACAGTCTTAGGATCTACTTGGCGAATTGTTGCGGGTTCACTTACAGCTTATATTTTCAGTCAGACTTGGGATATACACGTTTTTCAGCTAATCAAAGGCAAGACGCAAGGTAGGCATTTATGGTTACGCAATATCGTGTCCACAGTATCTAGTCAGCTAATTGACACCCTTATTTTCTGCTTTGTGGCCTTTGCAGGATATTTAGCTTTTCCTGAGCTTGTAGCGGTAATGACTGGTCAATTCCTGGTAAAGGTGATCATTGCTCTGCTAGATACACCCTTCTTATATGTAATGCGCATATTTGATAACCAGAAAATGGAGGCAAACACCGAATGAAACGGAATCAGCAGGACTTAGAGCACTTATCTCTAGGGGATAAGGAGACGAGCTATCCTTCGGAGTATGATAAGAGTCTATTAGATACCTTTGAAAATCAGCATCCTGATGTAGATTACTTTGTGAAATTTAACTGCCCGGAATTTACAAGTCTATGTCCTAAGACTGGTCAACCAGACTTTGCAACGATTTACATCTCCTATATTCCCGATGTCAAGATGGTGGAGAGTAAATCCCTGAAGCTATACTTAGTTAGTTTTAGAAACCAAGGGGAGTTCCATGAGGATTGTATTAACAATATCGCAAAAGACTTAATCAAGTTACTAGAACCAAGATATATAGAAGTGTGGGGTAAGTTTACTCCGCGGGGTGGAATTAGCATTGATCCCTACGTAAATTACGGAAAGCCAGGAACTAGGTTTGAGGCAATGGCTCAATATCGCCTGGAAAATCACGATCTATACCCAGAAAAAGTGGATAATCGATAGAGATAGGACATATTGTCCTCACATTGACTTAGTCTTCATCAAACGACTACAGAACGAAGAGACCAATATGTGTATTTTTTAGTGGAGTCGAGACAGAAGAAGAGTATAGCTGAGCTTACGTAACGCCCAACCGGAACTATCATGTTATGGTTGGGCGTTTTCTAACAAAGTACGTCTAGGATTACTTCATAACTAGATCCATCTTGTCAGGATAATTAATCTCATATTCCACTGCAACTGTCTTAGTTTCTCCTGGTGAAAGAGTTATTAACCAGGTTAAGATACCATCGGCCTCTTCTGTAGGTTTGGGATCAATCGACAAATTAATACTAATTCGATCATGCCCAGTAATAGGCACCCGGTCTATCAGCACTATGGACGCTTGACTAGCAGTCTCGTTATGAACGGTGATTGTATATCCATCTCTTAGTATTCTTCGTCCTAACCAAGTTTGCCGCTCGGTGTAGACAATCGGATCACTGGTAGCAGTTATTAAGGGAGAACGACCGAAAGTAAGCTCAAGCGGTTCTCCACCTAGATGAGTTACTGTATCGGAACCACTTAAAACACCGTCAGCTAATAGCTCCACCTTTCCCTTTAGTAGTGCAGGTACAGGCTTTAAGGTCTCCACAGTAATCCAGGCCCGTTCTTGCAGGTAGGGAATAACGGTAGCATGCATCTCTACTGGGTAAGAGTTGGTAGCAGTGAGTAGGATAGTTTCCTGGTTGCTAGTGGGCACTGCTCCTTTGCCAGAAAAGCTAATACTTGACGTAGATTCAATTTGGATCATGTCTGGCATTACCGCCTCAACAGCCAGCAACATCGATCTCGATGCCATTGGTTGATCTAGTAGTGCTTTAGACTCTTTCGGATCGGTGATGCGTGCTACTAGTGGTTTGATAGCAGGTATTGATAATTGCTCCATAGGAGATGCTGTATGACAATGTATCATTCCATCCCAAGACAAGCCCGTTCGTTGTTGGACAGCGAGAAAAGAGTCTAGTCTAATAGTTTCTGTGCTGGAGTCTAAGACGGCTTTATATCGAGGTTGCCAGCTAGCATGAGGGGAATAGGCTGTAACTTCAACATGGCCCACGCCATTGGTAGTAAGATCGAGACGCAAAAGCTGGTCAGGATTGCCTCCGTACCTATCTTCTAGATTGCCTCGTAATGATTCGATTTGCTGCTGAACTAAGCGGATGTGCTGGGTTAGTACTTGTTTTTTCTGTTCATTCTCAATTCGCATAGTTTCGGCTAATGCGATGGTGGAGAGCGTATCAGCACTAAGTTCACTTGGGATTGCAGATTTCAGATAATGGATTGTTTGATCAACGGCAATAAGTTGGGATTTTAGCTTTTCAAGCTCCTGATTAGCCCTATCAAGTGCTTTCATTAGATCAGATAAGCCAGGCGGAGTCCACTGTCCTGCCTTTTCGGAGACAGTGGCAATAGTATTAACAACAGCTCCGTCTTTTTCCTGATAGCGGATATTGCGTGAGGTGAAGCTTGAGGGTAATAGTATGACCATGTCAGACTTAGCAGCAAAGGCCCAGGTTACATTAACTCCGTTGGGGTATACGTCAATTCGTACTGGTGCGTCAAGACTCACTGCTGATGTTACACTTGCAGTTGTGACCATAGACATTGTGGAAACTACTACTACTACTGCGATGGAATAAGCTAGTATTCGCCAATATAGTTTCATAAGAAAACACCTCCTGTTTCCAATATTCGTTATCTATAGCCAATTTATGCTGGTCGGTTTTGGTTCGTATTTTTCAGTTTGGTAGGGTTTAATGGTCCACTAGCCTATCACTATCGGGAGCTGTTCACCTCTTATGTTCGTTTTAATCATCTCTATCTCCACTTGCTCGCTATACAAATATGGAACTGTCTGGACATAGCTGGATTTGCGCGTGCAGTTTACGATGGCTTGTATTATATGGGAATCTTTGATGTGGTGATACGGCCGGAGTACGAAAGGAAGGGAATTGGAAAGACCTTAGTTAGTATGCTAGTTCGTGAGTTTGCAGGTACGTACTTTTTCTTGACATACACTGACGGTAACCAAGAGTTCTATCGGAAATGTTGATTGCAGGAGAGTCATAATGCTATGGGGATACCTAAGTAGGGGTAAGGCTAGAATCAAACCCATTCGTGTAGAACAAACTAGAAGTATACCCGTGTTAAGGAGGATCATTATGGCCAAAATTATGAAAACAATGGATGGGAATGAAGCTGCTGCTTACATATCCTATGCATTTACAGAAGTCGCTGCCATTTATCCCATTACGCCCTCATCTCCGATGGCTGAGCATGTGGATAAGTGGGCGGCTCATGGTAAAAAGAATATTTTCGGACAACCAGTCCGAGTAGTAGAAATGCAGTCAGAAGCTGGAGCCGCTGGTGCACTGCACGGTTCCTTGCAAGCAGGGGCACTCACTACGACCTATACCGCATCGCAAGGGTTACTATTAATGGTACCTAATATGTATAAAGCGGCTGGTGAGCTATTACCTGCAGTTTTCCATGTAAGCGCACGGGCTATTGCTGCTCATGCTCTCTCTATTTTTGGTGATCATCAGGATGTGATGGCCACTCGTCAAACTGGGTTTGCACTACTAGCAGCTAGCAGCGTACAGGAAGTAATGGACTTAGGTGCTATTGCCCATTTGGCGGCCATTCGTGCTCGCGTGCCATTTCTACATTTCTTTGATGGATTTCGCACGTCCCACGAGGCACAGCGCATAGATATTTTGGACTATGATCAAGTGGCTAAGCTTATTGACTACGATGCAGTTTCGGCATTTCGCAATCGAGCTCTCAGTCCCGAGCATCCGGTGGTACGAGGTAGTGCGCAAAATCCTGATATCTACTTTCAGGGACGAGAAGCGGCTAATCCATTCTATCAGGATGTTCCTGGTATTGTTGAGCAATACATGCAGCAGATCAATAAATTAACTGGGCGTAACTACAACCTGTTTAATTATAATGGACATTCCCAAGCAGAAGAAGTGATCGTAGCCATGGGATCCGTTTGCGATACGATAATTGAGACCATTGATTATCTCAATAAACAGGGTAGAAAGCTAGGGTTAGTGAACGTACACTTGTATCGCCCATTCTCCCTAGAGCATTTTATACAGACGCTACCACTTAGTGTAAAGAAAATCGCTGTTCTGGATAGAACGAAAGAGCCTGGTTCCATTGGCGAACCCCTGTATCTTGATGTGGTCAAAGCATTCGCTAAGAAGGAGCAGAGACCATTGATCGTAGGTGGTCGCTATGGGTTAGGATCAAAGGATACGAGACCGTCTCAGATAATTTCTGTTTACACGAATTTAGCCCAGGAATCACCAAAAGATGGTTTCACAATTGGCATCGTGGATGATGTTACTAACACTTCGTTGCCTGAAACCGATATTATTAATACTACACCGGAGGGGACTATTAGCTGTAAGTTTTGGGGATTAGGTTCCGATGGTACAGTGGGAGCAAATAAGAGTGCGATTAAGATAATCGGTGATAAGGCCGGTTTATATGCCCAAGGGTATTTCTCATACGATAGCAAGAAATCTGGAGGTAGTACCGTATCCCATCTTCGCTTTGGGAAGGAACCAATTCGCTCTTCCTATTTAGTTTATGATGCTGATTACGTTGCCTGTCACAATCAATCCTTTCTATACAACTTTGATTTGGTTAAAGGGTTAAAACAAAATGGGATATTTGTGCTGAATTGTCATTTCAAAAAAGATGAGCTTGAGGAGAAACTGCCAGCTAGTCTCCGGCAATATCTGGCCAAAAATAAGATACAATTTTATGTAATTGATGCTGTATCTATTGCTGGTGAGATTGGATTAGGTAATCGTATTAACATGATCATGCAGACTGTTTTCTTTAAACTAACTAGGATAATTCCAGTAGACCAGGCGATTGAATACTTGAAGGAGTCCATTGTGGAAGCCTACGGTTCTAAAGGGCAGAAAATCGTAGATATGAACAATCAAGCAGTTGATCATGCCTTGGAGGCTTTAGTGAAAATCGAGGTGCCTGATGCATGGCAGAATGCCGAACCAGAGGATGTGCCTGTGAGGGATGAACCAGACTTTGTCAAAAACATCCAGCGTCCCATGGCCCGTCATGAAGGTGATGAGCTTCCTGTTAGCGCGTTCTCGAAGATGGAGGACGGGACTTTGCCCACCGGAACCACGGCCTATGAAAAACGGGGTATAGCTGTGATGATACCCGAGTGGGATTTAGAAAAATGTATTCAGTGTAATCAATGTGCCTATGTCTGTCCTCATGCTGTAGTTCGCCCATTCTTGTTAGACGATCAGGAAGTAGAGCAAGCTCCGGAGAGCTTTACTACGAAGAAGCCAGTGGGAAAGGGATTAGAAGGATTGCATTATCGGATTCAGATTAGTCCCTTGGATTGTACAGGTTGTAGCAACTGTGCTGACATCTGTCCTGCACCTGGTAAAGCTTTGATCATGCAAGATGCAGATGAGCAGATTAAAGAGCAAGCCGATAATTGGGAGTATGCAATTACTGTTACACCCAAGGTTGATCGGGTAGATACTAGTATCCTAAAAGGAAGCCAGTTTGTCACGCCACTGTTCGAGTTCAATGGGGCCTGTCCCGGCTGCGGTGAAACTCCGTATGTGAAGTTGATCACCCAGCTCTATGGAGAGCGCATGATGATCGCAAATGCTACTGGCTGTTCCTCCATATATGGGGCGAGTGCTCCGTCAGTGCCCTACAGTACCAATGAAGAAGGGAAAGGTCCTTCCTGGGCTAACTCCTTATTTGAAGATAACGCGGAGTATGGCTATGGTATGTTTCTTGGTGTGAAGCAGGTTCGGGATCGGATTGTTGATCTAATGCATCAAGCTCTTGGGGCGTCTATTTCGGTAGAATTAAAGGGTCTATTCCAAGAATGGCTGGATACCAGGGATGACGGAGATAAATCTAAACAGGTTTCTAGGAAAGTAGAAGATGCATTATCATCAGCGGATTTAAGTAATCCAAGCTTAGCTGAGATTAACGCCAAACGGGACTATCTGATCAAACGTTCTATCTGGATTTTAGGTGGTGACGGGTGGGCCTATGATATTGGTTTCGGTGGAGTGGATCAGGTTATCTCCACAGGAGATGACGTGAATCTAATGGTGTTAGATACAGAGGTTTACTCCAATACCGGTGGGCAATCTTCAAAAGCAACACCCACCGCAGCAGTGGCCAAATTCGCTGCAGGAGGCAAGCGAATTCGCAAAAAAGATCTGGGTTTAATGGCGATGAGTTATGGATATGTCTATGTAGCCCAAATAGCCATGGGAGCGAATATGAACCATACAATTCGCA
>SKHL01000279.1 GCA_007116995.1 Limnochordia bacterium | reverse complement strand
AGATTTGCAGATAGTAGTACGAGTAAAGCCCCATAAGGTATTTGAGCGTCAGGGCAATGAGGTGATCTGTGAAGTGCCTATTTCTTTCAGCCAAGCAGCCCTTGGTGATGAGATTGAGGTGCCAACCTTAGAAGGGTCGGTTAATATGAAGATTGTAGAAGGAACCCAGAGTGGGCGAGTGATGCGCCTACGTGGTAAGGGTATCCAGGATGTTCGGGGTTATGGCCGTGGAGATCAATTAGTTCATCTTAAGGTAGTTACTCCTAGCAAATTAACCAATAAGCAAAAGGACTTATTACGTGAATTTGCCAAAGAACGGGGCGAATCTCATCCTGAAGAGTCTAAATCCTTTTTCGAGAAAGTAAAGGACGTACTGCGATAACTCAGGTCAGCCTTAATGAGCGGTCAGGTAGTTGTTGGGACATGGTGTAAGAGTTCGGTTTCCCAGCCTCCTCCGCTTTTTTCTGTCTGTTTTAGGAGGACATGTGATGAAGTATTGGCAAGAGGTAGCCGTAAAAATTCACCGAGAAGCGCAAGAGGCACTTAGTGAAATGCTAATGAATATTGGTTCGCAGGGAATAGCGATTGATGATGACTTATTAGTCGAAGAGGCTATGACCAACAGCTGGGGGGACTATTTTCCTGTTATGAATCCAAATGATTATGTGACTGTTAAGGCATATTTCTTTGAAGCAAAAACTTCGAAAGAGCTGTCAGTTATCGAGCAGTCCGCTCGGGAATTGGCTTCCTTTGGCCTAACAGTAGGCCAAGTCAGTTTGGACAGTCGATTAATCTGTGAAGAAGATTGGGCTAACTCTTGGAAAGTATTCTACCATACAGAGAAGCTCGGTCAGGTAGTGATTCGACCAACGTGGGAGGAGTACACACCGACTACGGGGGAGATTGTTGTGGCACTAGATCCTGGAATGGCATTCGGTACAGGAAATCATGATACCACCGCGATGTGCATCCTTCAGTTACAGGATATGGACCTAGTGGATAAGGTCATCTGGGATATTGGCACTGGATCGGGAATACTCGCTATTATCGCGGCCAAGTTAGGCTCAAACTTCGTCAGTGCGGTAGATATTGACCCTGTAGCCATCGATGTGGCTACGGGAAACGTGGCCGGGAATCATGTTCCCATAAATGTCCAGCAAGGGAGTTTACAGCAATTGAAAGGAAAGTCTGATCTGATTATCGCTAACATCATTGCCGATGTTATCATAGATCTATTAGCTGATGTCAGAAATAGGCTTAATCCAGGTGGACTTTTTCTTGCTTCCGGCATTATTGAGCATCGCGGAGATCAGGTTAAGCAGTACGCAGAGGAGTTAGGGTTTATTATGGTAAATGAGCGTCATCTAGGCGAATGGGTGTGCTATTGTTTTGCTCGAGAGGAGAGCTAACTTTGACTAAAGTATTTGTTTCCCAACAAGCTGTTGACGGTGGTCAGGTATATCTATCTGGAGACGATGCTCGCCATCTTGGTCTGGTTTTGCGAAAAAAACCCGGAGATAAAGTGGTCATCTGCATAGATGGTCAGTCTTTTGTTGGGCGGATTGAGCATGTGGAGGCAGAGTGTGTGAGGGTTAGCCTCCATCAATCCATGGGTTCTAATCAGGAATCACCAATCCATATCCGTTTATACCAAGGTCTAGCCAAAGGAGATAAGTTCGAGCTGGTGATTCAAAAAGCCACCGAACTTGGAGTTAACGAGATTATACCATATACATCCAAGCATACGGTGGTAAAACTCGATCAGAAACGGAAAAAATCCCGGTTAACCCGTTGGCAGAAGATCGCTAACGAAGCAGGAAAACAATGTAAGCGTGATCAGATTCCCGTCATAACTGATCTGCTAGATTTCTCTAGTGTCATTAAGCAGTTATCGTCAGGTAATCGGGACACATTGGTTCTGATGCCCTATGAGCAGGCTAGTGAGGAAAAGAAACTTCCTTTGGACAAATCTCCCATGGAAGTAGCTATTTTAATTGGTCCTGAAGGAGGCTTTCATGCCGATGAGGTGGAGGCTGTGAAACAGATCGGTGGACAGATAATCTCGCTAGGACCTCGAATTCTACGCACGGAGACAGCAGGGCTAATCACAGTAGCTATTGTCCAATTCTTATGGGGTGATCTAGGCGTAAGTAAGGGGTTGAAACTAGAATGAAACGGGTTGCATTTCATACCTTAGGATGCAAGGTGAATCAGTATGACACAGACGCTATCGCAGCGAAATTTAAGGCCCATGGCTATCAGTTGACAGAGTTTGATGATCCCAGTGCGGATGTCTATGTGATCAATACTTGCACAGTGACAAATACTAGTGATCGCAAATCACGCCAGATGATCCGACGTGCTCATAAAACTAATGAAAGAGCAAAAATCGTGGTGGTGGGGTGCTTTGCTCAAACTTCACCAGAGCAAGCTAGTGCGATTTCTGGAGTTAGCTTGGTGGTGGGTACAGAGGATCGCGGTCGTATTGTCGATCTGCTTGATACTCTAGACTCAGAAAAGCCCCACTCGGTTGTAGAGAATCTAGGGCCTACGATGGAGTTTGAAGAACTGCCGGTGGTCGAATTTGAGGGGAAGACCCGCGGCTTTCTGAAGATTCAAGATGGGTGTAATCAGTTTTGCTCATACTGCAAAGTTCCATATGCTCGCGGCCTTTCGCGCAGCCGCACAAAGCAGAACGTACTTGAGCAGGTTCGGCAGATTACTGATCAAAGATATCCGGAAATTGTCTTAACAGGTGTTCATTTAGGAGGATATGGACGGGATTTAAATCCTGAATATTCCCTTAGTAGAATCATTCATGACATTACGGAACTAGATGGAGTAACTCGGGTTCGGATTGGATCTGTGGATCCCAATGAAATTGATTCAAGATTGCTAGACTTAGTGGCCAATAACCCCAAGGTATGCCGTCACCTTCATATACCGCTGCAAAGCGGGAGTGATATTATTTTAACGCAGATGAGGCGGAAGTACCTTACGAGGGACTTCCAAGCTGTTGTGGATAGAATACGCAACCAAGTAGCAACGGTTGGGTTAACTACAGACGTAATTGTTGGTTTTCCTGGTGAGACCGAACAACTTTTCTCAGAGACCTATGATTTTATTCGGAATATTGGTTTTAGTCGGCTGCATGTGTTTAAGTACTCACCCCGTGCTGGAACCAAAGCAGCTAGCTTTACTGGGCAAGTGTCTAGTGAGGAGAAAGACCAGCGCAGTGCTGCTCTACTGAAATTATCTGATATGATGGCTGATACATTTCATCAACAATTTATGGGCAAGACAGTGGATGTACTAGTTGAACAAGCAGATCAGGAGTGCGCTGTGGGTCTAACAGGTGAATATGTACGGGTTTCCATCCCCACAAACCTTAAGTCTAGTCCAGAATGGGTGGGAGATATCATCTCTGTAAAAATCAATCAAACAGATTGCTCTGGTATTGCAGGAATTCCCAATTAATCAGGGAATTTATATTAGAGAGACGAACAACCGGAGGGGGGTGCAATCAGTGCCATTAGATTGCGTCTTTTGTAAGATAGTAGCCAGGGAAATCCCAGCCGATATTGTGTTGGAAACAAATCATGTAGTCGCATTTCCTGATCTAAATCCCCAAGCTCCGACCCATCTGTTAATAATACCTAAACAGCATATCCCAAGTTTAGCCCATGTTACTGAAATGAACGGCACACTATTAGTGGATTTGCAGTTAGCAGCGAAGGAACTAGCGAATAAATATCAGCTTGACAAGGGATTTAGATTGGTGACAAACTGTGGAGAATCAGCTGGTCAGAGTGTCCAGCATCTGCATTTTCATCTGTTAGGTGGTCGCGACTTTACATGGCCGCCGGGATAAAATAATTGACCATTTCACTGATATCGTATATAATGTATTATGAGCCTGTAAAGGAAAGTGTAGTTGTGGAGGGAGGGATACAGGGTGGCGGAAATTAAGGTTGGTAAAAACGAGTCCCTCGATAATGCTCTGCGCCGTTTTAAGAAACAAGTTCGGCTTACTGGTGTATTGTCTGAAGCGAAGAAGCGTGAACAGTACGAGAAACCAAGCGTACGAAGGAAGAAAAAGTCTGAAGCGGCACGGAAGCGAAATGCTAAAAAATTTCGATAGAAAAGACAAGCTCGATGTCAGTAGATGTCGAGCTTTTTTGTAATAGGTATTTTGGGTAAAGGAGTTTTCCCTATGAAAAGAGTGATTTTTCTCGTCTGTTTGACTTTTATATTCTTAATCAGTGTCATTGGGTTAGCTCAGGGTGCCCCTAGCAGCCCCGAGGCTGTGTATATATTGCCAATTGAAGGGGCGATTGAACCGGGACTAGCCCAATTTGTAGAACGAGTGTTACGGGATGCAGAACAGAATAATGCGGCTGTCCTACTAGAGATAAATACCTTTGGTGGTCGAGTGGATGCGGCCACAGAAATCCGGGATCTGATTATACGGATGCAGATGCCCGTAATGTCTTTTGTTCGGGATCGGGCTTGGTCAGCTGGAGCGTTAATCACACTAGCAGCTCCTCATGTGGCCATGGCTCCTGGGAGCAGTATAGGTGCTGCCGAGCCTAGACCGTTAGATGAAAAGACCGTTTCTGCACTACGGGCCGAGTTCGAGTCCACCGCTGAACGAAGTGGGCGAGATCGAAAAATCGCTGCGGCTATGGTTGATGCCGATGTGGTCATAGAAGACCTAATTGAAGCGGACAAGATTCTTACCCTTTCTGCCGTACAGGCTCAAGAGTTAGGATTTTCCGATATTATTACCGCTAGCCGTGAACAAGTTTTAGCCTATTTTGATCTAGGTGATATCCCAATCGTTGAGTTTAGTCCAAACTGGGCAGAACGTTTGGCGCGGTTAATTACAGAGCCAACTATTAGCCAATTACTATTAACAATTGGGTTTTTAGGCTTGATTTTTGAAGTTACAAGTGTGGGCTGGGGTGTGCCAGGTACAGCCGGCATTCTGGCGTTAACACTTTTTTTTGGTGGCAGATTAGTTACCGGTTTGGCAGGCTTGGAAGTGGTTATCCTATTCGTGGTGGGGTTGTTGTTACTATTAACAGAGATTTTTATCACCTCAGGATTTGGCCTAATTGGTGGCCTGGGAGTGATGAGTCTCTTTGGTAGTATTATGTTGTCTTATGGTGATGCACTGACTGCGCTCTATAGCATTTTGGTCGCTGTGTTTGTCTCGTTACTGATTATCGCTCTCTCCTGGAATCGGTTTACTCATTCGGGTGCTTGGCGCCGTCTTGTCTTACTGACGAGGGAAGAGAAAGAGCATGGATATCACGGCGTGGTGGGAAGTTATATAGATTTATTGAACCAGCAAGGCCTAACTGTGACCTCGCTAAGACCTGCTGGGATTGTAGAGATTAATGGGAAGCGGTATGATGTAGTATCTGAGGGCGGTTTCCTCGATAAGGATGTACCAGTGAAGGTGGTGTATGTAGAAGGAAATAGGATCGTTGTTGGAGTAGTGAAGGCACAAATAAACTAGATTACAAGGAGGTTTTATTATGGAACTGCTGATTCCTTTGTTACCCTTAATTTTATTATTCGCTGTCGTTGTGTTACTGTTTAGTTTTGTTCCAATCGGTCTGTGGATATCAGCCTTAGCTGCTGGTGTTGATGTGGGAATCGTAACTTTAATTGGAATGCGGTTACGGAGAGTTCCCCCTGGACGAATTATTCTTCCATTGATTAAAGCACAAAAGGCGGGTCTAGACGTGGTTATTGACAAATTAGAGGCCCATTACCTGGCTGGTGGTAATGTCGACCGGGTAGTAGATGCTCTAGTAGCTGCTCACAGGGCCGATATTGCGTTACCCTTCGAACGGGCCGCAGCCATTGATTTAGCTGGTCGTAATGTGTTAGAAGCTGTACAGATGAGTGTGAATCCTAAGGT
>SKHL01000214.1 GCA_007116995.1 Limnochordia bacterium | reverse complement strand
TTCTGTTGGTTCTGTTGGTTCTGTTGGTTCTGTTGATTTTGTTGATTTTGTTGATTTTGTTGATTCTGTTGGTTTGGCTTATTTTGCTTTTGTTTGGCCACGTATGTTGCACCTCCTTCACTGTGTTATTATGACCGACATCGCCAACTTTTAAACCTAGTCAAAGCAGGAAGGATAATAATTCTTGGCGAAAAATAGTAACAACTAATAGGAAAGAGTGATCCCGTGAGCATAGCTATCATAGCCAACCCCACCGCAGGACGAGGGAGAGGTGAACGAGTTACAAGTCAAATAATGCAGTATCTATCAGTAAAGAACATTGACGTAAAGATAGAGCGGACAACCTATCCACAACATGCCATTGCTTTGGCAAAGCGAGCAGCGAGTGAACACGAGACGGTAGTCGCTATAGGCGGTGATGGAACGATTCGTGAAGTGTTAGAAGGGATCGGGCAGACCAAAGCTCGTCTAGGGATTATTCCTGGGGGAACGGGCAATGACTTCGCTCGAGGCCTGGCTATACCGAGGAAACCAAAAGAAGCCTTAGATGTCGTCTTGGCTGGATATAGTCGACTGTTAGATGTAGCGGTAGAACGCGATAGAATCTTTGGAGTTTCAGCAGCCATCGGGTTTCCAGTAACCGTGATTGATCATGTGAATTCGCATCAAGATATTTTACGCGGTCCAGTTGCGATTATTGCCGGCGTTTGGCGTACGCTAAAAAATCTCCAATCTCACCACGTCAGCTTAACTATTGACGGAGTGAGACGGGAGCTGCATACAGTTGCTATTCTAGTCATGAATATGCCCTATGCAGGGGGCGGTCTGATGTTCGCACCCACTGCTAGGTATGATGATGGACTACTATCCGTACTGATCGTTCACCCCATCAGCCGGGGAGATTTAGCCAAGACACTACCAAAAATATACCGAGGTGAACACATATCCCACCCTAAAGTAGAGCTTATCCAGGGTAAAACCATTTGCATCGAAGCTGATAATCTGCAGAAAATGTTTGATGGAGATTTATACGGCTCCACACCGCTAGACGTCTCAATTCACCCCGGTGCAGCCAAAGTTATTGTTAGCCCTGACACCTAACGGGCCAGGGCTGTTGTGTCAGAACAAATCCTCTACATCGATTTTTCTTCGAATTATTCCTTCCATATACAAGAAATCAATGGCATCTGTTAGCGACGCCTTAATCTCTGGAGTAATATCTGTGTGGAATTGATACTTCGGTGCAATCTGCTCAATGAGAGCCATTGGTAAACCCGTCTCCCGAGCTGCGATTTCCAAGGCAAGATCCGGATATTCGGCAATAAAGCAAAGAGCTTGTGCTTGCCCGGCTTTAAACAGGTCGATGATATCCTGGTCTAACCCCTGCCGCGCTACTGACACTGTCAAACCAGCAATTAGATCTTGACCATCTCGGATAACCTCGGCCTGCCCGGCATGGACTAATCGTGTTAGTACTGGCTCTACAACCATAGCTCCATCCACCTGCTTCGTCTGCAGTGCGGCCACCCCATCTGGAACGAGCATGTTAATCACTGTAATATCGGCGAAGCTCAAGCCTTGTTCAGCCAATATTTTTCCTAATAAATAATGAGCTTCTGTTCCAATAGGGACACTAATGCGCTTACCGGCTAACTGATCAAGCCGCAGCCCATCGGGCAAGCCCACCAAAGCAAATCCTTTTGGCGCTTGACTGTAGGCACCAATAACTTGAATATCACGATCTCCAGCTTTACTGGTAATGGCCGATGTCCCACCCATGACAGTGGCAATATCTAACTGCCTAGCCGTCATAGCCTCTGTCATGGTATAACCAGCTAGAAAGGTATTGTAGCTTACATCTACTCCTAATTCCTTGAGCATCTGCCCCTCTCTCTCTACCATGCTTGGTAGATTAAAAGGCATAGGATTATATGTCATGCTTAACTGCTTTTGTCCCAAAATAAGGCTAGTACTACCGAGTAGTAAGGCTAATACTATCAAACAGAGAAAAACTAATTTATTTCGTGCTTTCATGGTTTAATACCTCCATTGTCCAGTTCATTATTTGTCGTTTCCACAGCAGATACCTTTGATCATCTTGGCTCCGTGGGTGATCCATATCTAAAACTACATCATGAATAATCCGGCCAGGGCGAGGGCTAAATAGTAATATTCGGGAGGCTACAGCCAAAGCCTCATCTAAATCGTGGGTAACCATGATCGAGGTAATGCCTCGACGCCAGATGGAAATGAGTTCTTGCTGAAGTCCTATCTTTGTCGGTAAATCCAGGTTAGCTAAGGGTTCATCTAACAACAAAACCTCAGGGTTAGCCAATAAAGCTCGGGCTAGCGAGACCCGTTTAGCCATCCCTCCCGATAATTGATGGGGAAAGGATTTGAGAAAATCCGCCAAACCCATCCGCCTAGCCAAGGCCGTCAAACCTTCGCTGTGTCCAGATAATCCCATATTCTCGGCTACTGTTAACCAGGGAAATAGACGAGGTTCTTGAAATAGATAGGAAATAGCTAAGCTTGGGCTATCAATTTCCTGACCTCTATAGCGACAAAGGCCAGAACTAGGCTTCTCCAGTCCCGCTAATAGCCGTAGCAATGTTGTCTTTCCACAACCACTTGGGCCTAGGATGACGACAAACTCCCCGCTGATCACCTGAAAATCTATGCCCGTTAGGGCAGTTACCCAGGGATATCCTGGAAACACTTTAGACACCTGTTGTATCTGTAGTAGCTGATTCTTCATAACTCGTCCTTCCTAAATCCGTGGATCTCACCCCACTAACACTCTTCGTCCACGGCAATAGTTGGCTTGCTATTAAAGCAAAGATGCCATCAATGGCGACACCCATTACACCAATGATCAGCATTCCCACTACCATTTCGTCAAGGCGCACCAGAGAGCGGGCTGTCATAATCAAATATCCCAGTCCACTACTAGCAGCTAGCATCTCTGCGGCCACCAAAGCTCGCCAACTCATTCCCATACCTAACCGCAATCCCGTGATTATGGCTGGTGCACTCCCTGGTAGTACCAATCGTCTTAAAGATTTCCATAGAGTAAACTGGTATAGATCAGCAACCTCCCAATACGTGCGGGGGATTTGCTCAACACCTAACTGCGTATTTAGCATAATTGGGAAAAAAGCCGCATAGAAAATCACTGCATTTTTTGATGCTTCTCCAATTCCAAACCACATGATAAACAAAGGTATCCAAGCCACAGGTGGTATTTGTCGGAGAAAATGAAGGGTCGGATCAAACCAAGGTTTTAACTGTGGTGCCCAACCTAGCCCTAACCCTATAGGGACACCGATCAGACCAGCTGTGGCAAATCCTATTAGTACTCGTTGAAGGCTAACCCACAAATGTGTTTGGAGCGCTGCTCGTTGGGTTAAAAAAATGATAGCCTCCCACACTTGATGGATTCGGGGGAATATTCCTGTATGAATCAAATCTGCATGCCCTAATAGATACCAACTAACACCAAATATGACCGGTATTACCCATCCCTGCCATGGTATTCGCTTCCTCATAGCATGCTCCTTTCTGGATGATTCCTGTTGGCCACTGAATATTCATCCTCCAGTATAGCTTATTATCCAAAGAACATCAATACCGGCTCAGTAAATTGGATGTTAATACATTAGCAAAACCCCCAGAACATTCTGGAGGCTTGCCAATAGGATCAATTAGTATACGCTTCTCTTTGTATAATGTGTGTGCAACAGATGATGAGATTTCTCACTAAGTGGACACTCTAAAAACTCCTGATAAAGCTTTTGGACTGCTGGGTTTTCATGAGATTTGCGTAATTCCATCTGGAGATCTTCATCATAAATTCCATCGATACGAGCTTGCCGCTTCTCATTAATGGTAGGTCGGGGTTGACCACCACCACCGATACAACCTCCTGGGCAACACATTATTTCAATAAAGTGTATAGATTCGCCGTCCTGCACCCGTTTTAGAAGCTGTTTAGCCTGACCTAAGCTATGGGCTACAGCAACATTAACCGTAAGGTTTTCCGCAACCTTTCCATCGGCCGCTGCTTCGGGAATCATTAACTCGACAGAGGCTACCTTTATTCCTTCTAATCCACGTACAGGTTTAAAGTCAAGGGATGGCATTTCCTCACCGGTTACTAACTCATATACTGTTCGTAGCGCAGCTTCCATCACTCCTCCGGTTGCACCAAATATTACACCGGCTCCGGTGGACATTCCAAGGGGTTCATCATACTCCTCATCGGGTAGTGCAGCCAGGTTAAGTCCAGCCTGTTTAATCATCTGGGCTAACTCCCGTGTAGTTAAGACCACATCTACATCCTGATACCCGCTGGCATTCATCTCCGGACGATTAGCCTCAAACTTTTTGGCTGTACATGGCATAACCGAGACGACAAATACCTTGCTTGGATCGATTCCCACTTTCTCTGGATAATAGGTCTTGGCCAAGGTACCAAACATCTGTTGTGGCGACTTGCAACTGGATAAGTGATCCAGCATATCTGGGTAATAGTGTTCCATATATTTAATCCAACCCGGACTACAAGACGTAATCATGGGTAGCTTCCCACCAGTTTTTAAGCGAGTTAATAGCTCTGTTCCCTCTTCCATAATGGTAAGGTCGGCTGTAAAATCTGTGTCGAACACTCGATCAAACCCGAGTCGTCGCAAGGCTGCTGTCATCTTTTTCGTTACTCTACTTCCTACAGGAAAACCTAGATCCTCGCCTAACGCTACTCGTACCGCTGGGGCTGTCTGCACCACAACATGAATATCAGGATCGGATAGGGCATCCCACACCTGTTGGGTATGATCCACTTCTCGCAATGCCCCGACAGGACAAGCTTGAATACATTGTCCGCATAGCACACAGGACACCTCAGATAGAGATCGATTAAATCCCGTTGTTACTAAGGTTTCATATCCACGATAGGCAGAAGATAAAACACCTACACCCTGAACATCATTGCAAACCTCTACACAACGTCGACAATTTACACACTTATCCGGATCCCGGGCGACGGCCTGGGAGCTCTCATCAATCGGTAGCCCTCGCACCGTTTTCGGCAGGGTTACTTCCCTTAGACCAGCCTCTTGCGCTAGCACTTGTAGTTCACAGTTAAGGTTACGCTCACAATTTAAACAGTCCTGGGGATGATGAGCTAATATCAGTTCTAGAACCGTATTGCGAGTTTGGCGCACAGCTGCGGTTTTGGTATTAATCACCATGCCCTCAGCAACTGGGTAAGCGCAGGCGGGTTGCATCACCCGAGAACCCTCTACTTCCACAACACAAATACGGCATATTGCTTTTATCTTCTGATCAGGGTGGTGGCACAGTGTGGGAATCTTCACCCCTGCTTGCTCTGCGGCAGTAAGAATGGTGCTTCCATTCGGCACCTCTACAGTTAAACCATCAATCGTTACTTGAACCATATCCAATTTGCCAATCCCTCCCTAACTACACACTCCAACCGGACAACCCTGCCCTTGGAGATGTTGATTAAAATCTGCTTCAAAGAAACGTAATGCACTTAAAATCGGCACAGGCGCTGTTTGTCCTAGACCGCACAGGGACGCTTGTTGCATGGCTGTGCTGACTCGCTTTAGCGTGGCTAGATCCTCTATTGTGCCTTCGCCCTCTGCTAATTTAGATACTATCTTTAATAATACCTCTGTTCCCTCTCGACAGGGGGTACATTGTCCACATGACTCATGGGCAAAGAACCGGAGAAATGTTTTGGCCAAATCCACAATGCAATGACGATTGTCAACAATTAACAAAGCGCCAGACCCCAGAGCGGTTCCAGCTGCAGCTAGGCTTGGAATATCCATGGGAACATCCAACAAATCCGCAGAAATACATCCTCCTGATGTCCCACCAGTTTGAGCCATTTTAAATTGATGCCCTTCGGGAATACCTCCACCAATATCATAAAT
>SKHL01000144.1 GCA_007116995.1 Limnochordia bacterium | reverse complement strand
TCGACGCAGGGCTCTAAACGTTGTGGTCCAATTAGGAGAAACAATGGACTTATCGGTAGCAGCGCGTGAGGCCACCCAGATTATCGACCAGTTGGAGCTCCCACCCGGGTATACTGTAGAAATTGGCGGGTTATTTAATGTCATCGATGAGTCTAAACATGATATGTTTGTTGCTCTAGGACTAGCTGTAATTTTAGTTTATCTGGTAATGGCCGCTCAATTTGAGTCCTTTTGGTATCCTCTATGCATCATGTGCTCTGTACCATTAGCCGGAATTGGTGCCATTATAGCTCTGTGGCTAACGGGATTAAAGCTTAGCGTCACGGCCTTAATTGGCGTGATTATGCTAGCAGGGATCGTAGTTAATAATGCCATTGTTTTAGTGGATTACATCAACCTACAAAGGCGTAGAGGATTATCCATTAGCGAAGCTGTTATGCGTGCTTCTCAAACCCGTCTACGTCCCATTCTAATGACAGCTAGCACCACCATCTTAGGATTACTACCCATAGCCTTTGGGTTTGGAGAGGGAAGTGAAATGACGGTTCCCCTCGCAGTAACAGTCATCGGCGGACTAATATCCTCCACGCTCTTGACTCTGTTTGTGATACCTGTAGTCTATATATTTACAGCCCAATTATCTCAACACTATCAAGCTCACAATTTAGTGGCATCGACCTTAGATGACGATTAGGTTGAGAATGCCATATAGTTCTTCTTTAAGGGATAAAGGAACCCAGAGCTACTGATACGCTCTGGGTTCCTTTTAGGTATACACATTGTCGCTCAAAGAACGTATGATACTAAACCAGACTGTTTAATTTGCTAGATATTAATGGCTTTTCAACAACACCAACGAAGGTTTCCACTAGTTCTCCATCTATAAACAGCATCAACGTAGGAATACCCATAACAGCGTATTTACCTACTAGAGCTAGTACTTTATCTACGTTTACTTTAGCCACTTTAACTCTACCCCTATACTCCCCAGCAAGCTGATCAATCATAGGCGCCGTTTCGCGACACGGGCCGGACCACTCAGCCCAGAAATCCAGTAAAACCGGTATGGAACAATCTACTATCTCTGTTTGAAAATTCGTATCTGTAATCTCTACTATCTTTGCCATCGTGAATCCCTCCGATTAAATGCAGATCCTATTATAGGCAAATATTTTCTAATTGTCAAATATAACCATTTAGACCCTATCCATCTGAATAGGACTATTCCTCCTCCTGAAAGCAAGAGAAATAGCTGCATCTGCAAGAATAAGGGGATATTTACCGATGTTGCTACAGCAGTAATCAACGCTGCACCAAAAAATATCCAGAGGTAAAGACCCACTCGATAGTATGCTCCAATGAAAAGCATTATAGCTAGGTAAAACCATAATAGCCAAGTTTCCATAGAGAACTCAACTCCATCCGTATTTTTCCATTAGTATCTTAGCTTATGTCGAACAGCAGATGGATATGCGTAGATAATCCGTAGATACTAATCTAGAGGTGAAAAATATGTTAAGCTGGCTCATACGATATAGATTTACCTTGCTAGCCCTATTAGGGCTACTACTACTACCCTTTCTCGTCGTTTTTTATCGAGGCTTAGGAACAATTCGAGAGTTTCAACGAACACGACCAATGGAAGCAGCTACCATATTCGATCGTGACGGAAACCTGCTAGGAACCTTAGGGGAAAGTGGCGCTTTTGTCGCCATTCAAGAAATTCCTGACACTCTGTTAAATGCGATCGTGGCTGTAGAAGATAGTCGCTTTTATCACCACTGGGGCATCGATGTTGTAGGTGTAGTTCGTGCATTGTATGTTAATCTACGTGCTCGCCGGGCTGTTCAGGGTGCGAGTACGATAACACAGCAACTAGCGAAAAACATGTTTTTACATCCCGCTAGAACAGTGGCGCGGAAAATAGAGGAGCTTATTCTTGCTGTCCTCTTAGAAATGCGATACTCTAAAGCTGAAATACTAGAGCTATATCTCAATACCATTTACTTCGGGGAAGGAGCCTGGGGAATCGAGAGTGCTTCTCGTGGTTACTTTGGAAAAACAGTTAGCGATCTAACACTTGCAGAAAGCGCGCTATTAGCTGGCCTTCCTCGCGCACCGTCTGTTTTATCTCCCTATCGCAATCTTGAGCTAGCGAAGGAACGCCGCGCAGTAGTCCTCAATCGAATGGTAACAGTAGATATGATTTCTGAAGCCGCTGCCGAGCAGGGTAAACGAGAAGAAATTACCTTAGTGCGAAGAACAGGAGGCCGCGCTCGTTATTTCATGGATTGGATTCAAAGTCAACTAATCCAGCAATTTGGAGAAACGGTAGTTTTTACAAGCGGACTCCGTGTTCATACCAGCTTAGACCAGTCAATGCAGAAAATTGCAGAGGATGTGTTCATTAATCAGGAACAACAAGGGGCCCTAGTTTCACTGGACCCAAGAACCGGGCAGGTAATGGCTTTCGTGGGAGGTCGCAACTATGTGGAAAGTCAGTTTAATCGAGCAACGACAGCTAAACGCCAACCCGGGTCAGCCATTAAGCCGATCATCTATGCCGCGGCACTAAAGGAGGGCTGGCAGGTTAACTCGATTGTAGAAGATATACCACGAGAATACGCAGGGTATCAACCAGACAACTTCCAGGAGCAATTTTGGGGACCTATCACCATGAAACACGCCATGGCCTTATCTCTAAACAATGCAGCAGTATGGACTCTAAATGAGATCGGGGTGAGTACCGGGTTCGACTACGCCCAACGCGTCGGACTCGGTCTAGTAAACGATGATCGTCATCTTGCTTTAGCCCTGGGAGGTCTGACTGAAGGGGTATCAACCCTACAGATGGCTGGAGCATACCTACCTTTTGCTAATGGAGGGACCTATTTTGAGCCCCATGCCATTTTACGTATAGTTGATTACCAAGGCACGGTACTCTTTGAGCCACCAGAGCAACCTATCCGAGTACTTACTCCGCAGCAAGCCTACCTTATGACAGATATGTTGTCAGCCGTGATGGAAACAGGTACCGGTCGTAATATAGAGATTGAACACCCCTCAGCTGGCAAAACAGGGACTACTAATCAACAAATTGATCTATGGTTTATTGGATATACACCGGATCTAGTAACTAGTGTGTATATGGGAAATGACGATCGTGAACCACTTGATGGTTTTGGTGGGACGGTGGCAGGGCCAATCTGGGCAGAGTTTATGAACCGCTCATTAGCCCACCAAACTCCACGCAACTTTCCAATACCCCAGGTTATCTTAACCGATATACTAATCGATATCTTCAGTGGCTTGTTGGCAAATGAAGGCTGTGAGTTTACTGAGCTAGATGCCTTTATCGTAGGAACAGAGCCAACTCGCTTAGCCCCCTGCGCTGAGCCTCCAAAACTACGAGTACGACCTAGACCAACACCACCAGAACCAGAACCACAGCCGGAACCAGAACCACAGCCAGAACCAGAACCACAGCCAGAACCAGAGCCAGAACCAGAACCAGAACCAGAGCCAGAACCAGAACCAGAACCAGAACCAGAACCAGAACCAGAGCCAGACTCAATTCTACCCATCGATCCAGAAAACAACAATGGAAGACCAGGGACGCTCCCACGAGCCCCTACACCTGATCCAGATGAACCAATTCTGCCAGTACCACCTGATGAACCTGATACACCCCAACCTCCTCCGTGTACTAACGTGGAAGATCCCTCACTTAACGAAAACCTAGAATCTCTACATGAAAGGGATGACAATATATGTGCTGCTTTAACCCAAAAAACCGTCCTGATGAATAAAAAAACCCGGGGAACCCCCGGGAATATCCTTAGCGCTTAGAAAATTGTGGTGCTTTTCTTGCCTTCTTCAAGCCATACTTTCTTCTTTCCTTCATGCGAGGATCTCGCGTTAAATAACCAGCCTTTTTTAGGCTTCCACGTAATTCCCCATCTACTCCTAATAACGCTCTGGCGATACCATGACGGATAGCACCCGCTTGCCCAGTAGGACCTCCACCGTGGACATTGACTAATACATCGTACTTACCCTCAGTATTAGTAAGAACCAAAGGTTGGCGAGCAATAGTCCGTAGAACCGGACGAGCGAAATAATCATCAATATCGCGACCATTAACAACAACCTTGCCATTTCCAGGCAATAAGCGTACCCGCGCGACTGATGTTTTGCGACGACCAGTACCATAATATGTCTCTGTATTTGCTACAGCACTCATTTAGTTAGCCTCCCTTCTTTCTTAAATATCCAGGTTCTCAGGTAATTGCGCCTCATGAGGATGCTCATTTCCTGCATATACCCGTAGTTTTTTAATCATTTTCCGTCCTAACCGGTTATGGGGTAGCATTCCCCAAATTGCTAGTTTCAAAATGCGTTCAGGTCGACCACTGTTTAAAATCTCCTCGGCCGTATTCACTTTTATACCGCCAGTATATCCACTATGACGATAATACTTCTTTTCTTGTAGTTTCCTACCAGTAAACTTAACCTTCTCAGCGTTAATGATAACTACATGGTCGCCAGTGTCTACATTTGGTGTAAATGTGGGCTTATGTTTTCCTCGTAAGATAGAAGCTACTTGTGAAGCTAACCGTCCAACAGTCTTATCTTTTGCATCAATAACATACCATTTTCGTTCCACACTTTGTGAAGTTGCTAAATAGGTTTTCATGGTACTTCCCCCCTTACATTTGCGCATTAGCTGTATACTCTACCTAACTTCGAAGTCGAACGGGGCAGGACAACCACCAAGTTAAGAGGGTTACGAATTTAAAAATCACCAATTCTTATTTTACTTGAATAACGCTTAGTTGTCAAGCCTAAATCGCTTTTCCGCCTCATACGGTAGTATATCTTACCGATTCTAGACAAAGTCCGTGAGCCTGTGCTGTTGGACCGGCATAGCATCTGTCCCTTGCAGCTAGAATCTGAGGAATCGAAGTCACATCTCGCTTCCCCCAGCCAATCTCTAGTAATGTCCCCACAATATTTCTCACCATATTATAAAGAAAACCATTACCTGTAAACCGAAGCTCTGTCAATTCCTGTTCTTTCTGAATGATGCAGGCATGTATGGTTCGAGTTGATGTTTTCGCAGACCCACCGCTTGCTGCAAAGGAATAGAAATCGTGGGTTCCAACCAGATCTCGACTGGCCTTATCTATTTTCACCCAATCTAATTCGTCTCGTATCCATAACGCATAATGACGATAGAACACCGATGCAATAGGAGCTTGAAAGATACGGTACACATAGGTCTTTTCTACGGCATCAAACCGGGCATGAAAGCTATTATGGACAGGCTTCGCTGCTTTAATCCGGATATCGGGTGGTAAGAGAGAGTTAATCGCAACAGGAAGCTTACTCACAGGCACGGTAATACCACTTTCGAAATTTACCACTTGCCCTAGGGCATGTACCCCTGCATCCGTCCGACTAGCACCGATTACTTTTACAGGCTCCTTTGCGAGAGTACTAATAGCCGTCTCTAAACGTTCTTGAACTGTTAAACTTCCCTTTTGTATTTGAAATCCATGGTATAACCCACCATCATATTCAATAATCAACATATAATTTCTCATGGCAACCCTAAATTCCACTACGAAAACCGAAAAACTTTACGCGTGGACCCCTTGTTAAGTTATAGTACCGCTAAAACAAGACACCAATTAACACCACATACCCAAGCACGAATAGTAAAGTAATGCTGTCCGTCTGGGTAAATTTAAGCTCACGGAACTTGGTCCGTCCTTCCCCACCTCGATAGGCCCGGGCTTCCATTGCAACAGCTAGATCATCTGCTCTGCGAAATGCACTAATAAATAAGGGGACTAGCAGGGGAACCAGATTCTTCGCCCGTTGGAATAGATTACCGCTTTCGAAATCGGCACCTCTTGCCATCTGGGCCTTCATGATTTTTTCCGTCTCCTCTAAAAGGGTAGGAACAAAT
>SKHL01000158.1 GCA_007116995.1 Limnochordia bacterium | reverse complement strand
GATATAACGAAAAAGGGAACCCCTATCGGTTCCCTTTTTCGTTATATCAGAACGCAGAGTCACTATATGTCTTTTTTATGGATATACGACCTGCAGTCCTGCACCGGGCATCAGCCAATGAATTACCCAGTCTGGTACATAAATTAAATCGCCTGCGGATAATGCTTCAATCCCATAAGTCCCTTGGACAAGTAGAATCTGCTCATCAGCTAACCACTCCAATTCTATCTCCAGAAGCTGCTCAACACGGTTAATCGGTACATATAGCTCATCCTGATCGTTTTTAATAGCGATACCCAATAGAATATCATCTAAATAGACTCTAGGTATGTTTATAGTAGCTTCTTGATCTGGATGCTGCCAATCTACAGTGAATCCCCATTGGGAGGTAATCATTTGTCCAAGATACTCCGTCCCGTCAATAAGAATGACATTCTCCTTTATGTGAGCAACAATAGGTAATCCAATCTGAAGACTTAAGGCATCAACGGGTAAATAAAGCTGGTTATTCAAGATATGGGGTTTGATATCTAAGGGTTCTGCATCGAGATATAGAGTCACTGTGAATAACTCTATTTGTTGATGGACTTCATATCCTAGACCAAAGGTGTTCGTCAACTCCTGCAGTTCAACATAGAGAGCATCCCACCACATTGTATTCACAAAGGTCTTCGCGGGTTTATCTATAGGGATCGTAGGACGTAGAGGGGCGTAGTAGTGTTGACCGTACTTCACCGCTGCTGCCTCAATAATCTCTCCATTCAGTGTTATTGGTTTACTAATAGGAAGAGGCTGGGGCTTCCCACTGGCATGTGTTATCATGCGAGTCAGGACCGGTATGTGAACATCCGTCCATTTTTCACGTTCGAGCAGATATTCAACCCTTTCCATCGTATTAACACCCGTATGATATATATCAGGATGAATAGTAATCTGTTGGGTCTGTAATAAAGGGTCTTTTACCAATAAGATAGTCTCATAGATTAGAGATACAGGCGTCCCTACTGAAACCAGTTGTGTTAGTTCCTCCACATGGTGATTATACATGCGAATACATCCAGCCGACATCGCCTTGCCAATAGAATCTGGGTTATTGGTACCGTGAATGCCGTAACTTGGAAACCCTAATCCCAGCCACCGAGTCCCCACTGGATTGTCATCTCCCGGTGGAATAGGCTCTAAACCCCTCTCCCACCAACGAGGAGGGTAATATGTTGGATTAATAACGCGATTGATAATCTTAGTACTTCCTAACTGTGACGGTTTAACCTCATTGCCAATACCAATGGGGTATGCACGTATGGGGATACCATTTTCATAGAGATACAAAATGAAGGCAGGTATGTTGATGATAACTTCTCTCGCATTCATCTGCCCAGATATGGATAGACTGACAGCCAAGCTTAGTATTATCACAACAAATAGAATAAAACCCGAGCTACGCGACAATAGAATCAGCTCCCTTCACATCTAATTACTCATTGAAAGTATGTGATGGTTTCAGAACTATCCACAACGGGTAAATCCACAATCCATACAGGTCGAGCATCCGCTCTCAAATTTTAGACGTCCACTACATTCTGGGCAGACTCCTGTGTGTAGATCTGCACTTGGCTCATGAGAAACCGCTACTCGTTCTGCATCCACTTGTATATTTTGACCATCTATATATCCTTCAAATACCTGCGCAATAGCATCAGGACAGGATAGAATCAGTTTCCCCTCTTGCCACATAGGGTGCGGACAACGGATACTCTTTAGCTGTCGTGTAACCTGTGCTAAATCAACTCCTGAACGTAGAGATAATGATATAAGCCTAGCTGTAGCTTCTGAAAATGCTGAAGCACAGCCACCCGCCTTACCGATGGTTGTAAACACCTCGCAAATGCCCTGATCATCTTCGTTAATGGTTACATAGAGAGTACCGCAGCCTGTTTTTACCCGTACTGTCTGACCTTGTGTTGTCTTTGGTCGTTTACGCGGTGTATTTTGCCCATCTAACTTAGACGGATCTTCAGAACTAGCTGCCTCCTCCTGTTTACCAACGGTGAGTACCTCACCATCTCGCGACCCACTACGATACACAGTTACTCCTTTACACCCTAGTTGATACGCTAATCGATATACCTCTTCTATCTGTTCTTTGGTAGCATTTGATGGGAAATTTACTGTTTTACTGACCGCATTATCGGTAAACTCCTGAAAGGCTGCTTGCATCTGAATATGCCATTTTGGCGAAATATCATGGGCTGTGACAAATACCTTTTGTAAGTCCTGAGGAAAGTCTCCAATTCCACGAATGCTACCCTGGCTAGCTATTGTTTCCATCAACGAGTCACTATAGACTTCTCGTTCATTTAAGATTTCTTCAAATAAGGGATTTACCTCTATTAGTTTATCGTTATCCATCACATTCCGTGTAAATGCTAACGCAAATAAGGGTTCAATTCCACTGGAGCAACCTGCAATAATGGAAATGGTTCCCGTGGGAGCAATAGTAGTAATGGTCGCATTATGCATTGGCATCTCTTTACCTTCATAAATACTCCCGGGATAGTTGGGGAAGGTCCCACGCTCTTTCGCTAGTTCCATACTGGCTTTACGACCCGTATCCTGGATAAAACTGATTATTTTACGAGCAAGTTCCACACCTTGCGGGGAATCATAGGCTATGCTAAGCCGAATTAATAAATCGGCAAAGCCCATCACTCCAAGACCGATCTTACGATTGGCCTTCGTCATTTCATCAATTATCGGAATAGGATATTGATTGGCTTCAATCACATTATCTAAAAACCGTACAGCGATCTTTACGACCTCTGCAAATCTTGACCAATCTATCTCCCAACCTGTACTGGTTTTATAAACAAATTTGGATAGATTAATCGAACCAAGATTACAGCTTTCATTAGCTAGTAGTGGTTGCTCTCCACACGGGTTTGTGGATTCAATTTCCCCTACTAAGGGTGTGGGGTTATCTCGATTGATTCGGTCAAGAAAGACAATGCCAGGTTCCCCATTCTTCCATGCCATTTCCACAATGGTGTCAAACACTATTCTAGCATTTAAGTGTCCGACTTCTTTCTTATTCCTCGGATTAATTAAGGCATAATCCTCATCGGCAGCGACTGCTTGCATGAAGGCTTCTGTTATTCCCACTGAGATATTAAAATTGGTGATCTCCTGGTTATCTTCTTTGCACTTAATGAAGTGAAGAATATCTGGATGATCTACTCGCAGAATTCCCATATTCGCTCCGCGACGAGTCCCCCCTTGTTTCACAGCTTCCGTAGCTGCATTATAGCACTTGAGAAAGGATATCGGACCACTAGCCACTCCACCAGTAGTTCTAACTAAGTCTTCTTGTGGTCGTAATCGTGAGAAACTAAAACCAGTGCCACCTCCTGATTTTTGAATCAGGGCTGCATCCTTAAGAGTAGTAAAAATCGATTCCATTGAATCCTCGATAGGCAGAACAAAACAGGCTGACAGTTGCTGCAGATCTCGTCCTGCATTCATCAAAGTTGGACTATTGGGTAAAAACTCTAGATTATCCATCACTTGGAAAAATAGTTGTTCCATTTTATCTACTAAGGTCGGATCCCATTTTTCCTCGACTTGAGCGATATTATGGGCTACCCGTTCTAGCATCTCTTCGGGTGTCTCTACCACCTTTCCTGATTCTCGTTTTAGATACCTACGTTCTAATACTCTACGTGCATTTTCTGTAATCTGCATGATAGTCCCTCCATGTTAACCACTAAATATTGGTATGTCATAATTTAACTATACTATATATGGGATAGAATGTCCATAGATAGTATAGTTATTCTCAATAAAAAAACATATAGACCTTTAAGTTCTGTACTTTTCAGAGAAAAGCTCAGACACTCAAAGGTCTATATGTCCGTTTTTAAAACAAGATGATCATCCTGATATGCTGTACCAACAAACACTACTTTTGTTTTCCCTTCGTGTTTAAGTGCATCAAAAAAACTGAACATGCTTTGTTCCCCGGGTTGTGGGATCATCGAGAAATTGGGCGATATTTCCATTCCCAGGTTTTGCTAAATTCGATATAGAATTTAAGGGCTAAATGACTCTATACAGACGAAGCGATTACATTGTTGAATAAACTGCCCAAGTACTATTTTGCGAAATGGATTCAATTCGCTTGATTCTGTTGCATATCTCCGATAGATAGACAGTGCTCACATTGGCCGTAAAATTCTAACCGGTGATCAGTAACCTTGACATCTGCTGCGTCAGCCACTGAAGCTTCTAATTGAGCCATTAATGGGATATCAAGATCCACGACTTCACCACACTCTTGACAAACGAAGTGGTAATGATTTTTTGCATTACCATCAAAACGGGAATACGTACTGCCATAGGAAAGTTCAAGGGCTTCACCCATCTCGGTGAGTGTCTTTAAGTTTCTATATATGGTGCCTAAGCTAACATTAGGCATGTGTTTACGAACTTCCTGATACACCCAGTCTGCTGTGGGATGTGTTTTGGTTGAACGTAATACATTCAGGATTACTTCGCGCTGTTTTGTCTTACGTACAAACCCAGTTTTTTTGTTCAATGAACTCGCTCCTTCTTTTTAAATAAATGCTATTACTATTTATATTGTATGTGGAAAGAAACCCCTTGTCAAGGGTTAGCTCCATGATAGAATTATTCTGGAAATAATTAGGTTAGAGATTATCCTGTACCGAACGTGGTTTTTTCATTAAAAAGGTTGTCAAAATGCGACAAAGATGATACAATAAATTTTGTCAGTATAAAAAGTGCCGAAGTGGTGGAACTGGCAGACACGCACGACTCAAAATCGTGTGGGCTTAGCTCATGAGGGTTCGACTCCCTCCTTCGGCACCAATGCATGTATCCTAAACGGCTTTTCTAAAGAGTCGTTTTTTTGTTTAAGAATGTTGCTCCCCATAGAGTCATGAAGCATCACCCAAGAGATTCTTAATTATAACACTATTCCTCTTCATGGCCAAAAAAGGCTGTCCCGAAATCTTCCGCTTCAAAACCCTAGGCGGCATACCCACTAATGATTAGATTCTAAATCGCTATGGTCTCCGTTTTCATTTTTATATAAGTTCCATAACTCATCTTGGACAAAAGCTGGTAATGGCCGTTTAATTCCGTCTTTTTGAACAAGGAAGTTTGCTGTAGGTGGAATGATTCTGCCAACAATATAGGCTTTTATACCATGGAATCTTAAATGGGCTATCAGATCGTTGCCTCTGTCAGTCGTGATTAACATCGAACCAGAACCCAACAAAGCTAAAGGATTTAAGTTTAGCTTGGAACTAATCCTCTCGGTTAGAGCTGGTATATATACCTCTGACTCCCAAATCTCAATACCCAATTCCGAAGCGCTGGCTAACTCAATAGCGGCACCTAAAAGTCCTCCCTCTGTTATATCGTGCATGGCAGAAACACCGAATTGGGCCGCTAATAAACCTTCTGGTACAACGCTTAGTTGACTAGCTAAATCTAGAATGTCATCTCGGACTATACCCGGTATTCTGTCTTGAAATTCCTTAGCAATAATCAGTGTCCCCTCTATACCTACACCCTTTGTAATAATCACACTATCGTAAGCTTGAGCGCCAGATGAGGTAACATATTGGTTGCGCTTAGCCCGGCCTACAGCTGTGACTGCTACAATTACGTCCTTAACCTTGGAAGTTATTTCGGTATGTCCACCGAGAACCTCAATACCTAACTTCCTAGCTGTAGTGTCTATATCTGTCATAATTAATTCTATCTGTGCTTCATTAATCGTCTCAGGCAATAGTAACAGTACCTGAACTCCTACAGGATGTCCCCCATTCGCAGCTATGTCATTACATGAGATGTGTACAGCTAATTCTCCAATTCCCTCTATGGCTCCTGTAATCGGATCTGTGGAGATAATACATACCTCATCACCAAAATCAATTACAGTACTATCTTCACCCAAACTC
>SKHL01000208.1 GCA_007116995.1 Limnochordia bacterium | reverse complement strand
TTAGCTATTGAAGATGAGGGTCGTTTAAATAATTTCACTATTCGAGAACACTTTTATACCAAACTGTTTACCTTCGCTCGCTTTCGCAGATTGAAGGAAGAAGAACCCACCATCAAAGGGTTAATTCAGTTTCAATCAGAGAATAAGTATCTGTTAATGGCCTATCATCAAACCAAACAAAAAGAATTAGGAAACATTGTAGCTAACAGGGACCAGCTCCCCATCCACCAGGTGTTGGCCAACTACGAGCAAATCCTGACGCAAGCCTTTGCTAGAGCGGCGCGTTACACTTCAAATATCAACGTGTTATCCCATTGCTTTGGCTACGTTTCCAACCGTCTTACCCCCAAGGAGAAAGGGTTCTTTCTTGACTCCTTAGAACAGTACCGCCAACAAAAGGTGCCATTGAGCGTTCCCTTACACATTCTAACAGCCTATGTGATCCGGTTTGAAGAAGACTATCTGGCTAAACAGACATTCTTCTCTCCCTATCCCCGGCAATTAGTGTCCATTAGCGATTCTGGCAAAGGACGAGATGGATAGGAGTAAGCCACTGCTTATTGAGTTTCCTGGTAGGTTATGTATAAGGCGATCCAGCTTGTATAAAAGGATCTAAGCAGTTAGACAGTGTCTCTTTTTAGTGCCCTTCGCTCAGATGTATGGCTAAAAGAAAAAATGGGATAGACCCGAAACGTTTGGGTCTATCCCATGCTGTTATTCCTTTTTAGCGTCTTACCCAGTTCTGAACGCTTTGTATGTATTTACAAACTCTTTACATAAATATACACAGATGCTATTGCATATTAACACTGTTTTCTAGTATAATAATACAAAAGCAGAAGGGCGGAATGACGATGGTACGGATCGCAATTATCGGCGCTACAGGGTATGGGGGAGTGGAATTACTACGATTACTAGAACGACATCCCTATGCAAGAGTATCCAAAATAATTTCAGGATCCCATGACGGAGACCTGCTAGCAGACATATATCCTCACTTGCGCCAGCTGCAGCTAGATCAGTTAGAGCCCCTGGATGTGCAAGAAATTGCAGCCCAAATAGATGTTGCTTTCTTTGCCACACCATCGGGTGTTAGCAAAGACTACATCCCAGAACTGCTAGACTTAGGCGTGCGTTGTATCGATCTTTCCGGTGATTTTCGACTCCAATCGCCTGGAGATTACGATAAATGGTATAAATATTCATCTGCTCCCTCCCAGGACTATCTTACCCAAGCAGTCTATGGCTTAAGTGAGATTTTCCCCCAGGAGATCCAGACAGCAAAGCTAATTGCCAATCCTGGATGTTATCCCACCACCAGCTTGCTAGCATTAATTCCTGCTATCCAACAAGGGCTAATCAAGCCGAGTTCGATTGTCATCGATGGGAAATCGGGAGTGTCTGGGGCGGGTCGCGGTGTCTCACTAAACACCCACTTTTCCGAAGTAAATGAGAATGTGAAGGCCTATAAACTAGGGGTACATCAGCATATTCCCGAGATTGAGCAGATACTCACACAAGCGACAGGGGAGAGCATGACAGTTACTTTTTCTACCCATCTAATTCCCATGACCCGGGGGATGATGTGTACCATCTATACGGATATGGTCCAGACTCTCACAACCCAACAGGTAATTGACTGTTTTCAGGAATATTATAATCATCAACCCTTTGTCCGTATTCGACCGGCGGGGGAGCTGCCCGCTACGAAGGATGTAGTCGGAAGTAACTACTGTGACTTAGGATTTATGGCCGATGCCCGTACCGGAAAGCTGATGATTATTTCTGTGATCGATAATTTAGTAAAAGGTGCAGCTGGACAGGGCATTCAAAACATGAATATTCAACAAGGGTGGGCACAAGCCACCGGTCTCACCGGTGTCCCCGTCTACCCATGATCTATAGCTCGAACGGATTGAAATGAGGGGGATTCCAATGAAAATGTCGATCGATCAACAGCAACAGGACTATACAATCATTGAAGGTGGTATCACCAGTGCCAAGGGCTATCACGCCAGTGGACTCTATTGTGGGATAAAGAAGAAACGGTTGGATTTGGCTTGGTGCTACTCGGATGTGCCCGCAACAGCCGCTGGTGTTTATACAACCAACCAATTTCAGGCAGCACCCTTAGTGGTAACCAAAGAGAGCATTAGTACTAGTCATACCTTGCAGTCTATTCTGATTAACTCGGGAGTAGCCAATGCCTGCACAGGGAAACAAGGACTAGAAGATGCCTACCAAATGCGGCAATTACTGGCCAAACGCTTCGCTTTACCGGAGAATTATGTGGCCATCACCAGCACAGGAGTAATTGGCAGTTTACTACCAATGGATAAGATAAGTAATGGCATTGCCCAAATTCAGGATTGGGATAGTGTCAATGAACCCCACCTATTTGAACAGGCTATCATGACCACTGATCTATTTCCTAAACGAGCTGCCGTTCAATTAGAGATCGATGGTCATCTGATCACTATTGGCGGAGCAGCCAAGGGATCGGGGATGATTCATCCCAATATGGCTACTATGTTAGGGTTTGTCACTACCGATGCAGCGGTGAACCCGATCGCCTTAGAACAAGGACTTCGTCAGGTGACCAACCAGACCTTTAACATGATTACCGTCGATGGTGATACGAGTACGAATGATATGGTCTTAGTCTTAGCCAATGGAAAGGCTGGTAACGCCGTACTAACCAAGGAACATCCAGGGTGGAGAAAATTTTTGGCCGGATTGAGTTATGTATGCCAGCAACTCGCGAAACATATCGCCCGAGATGGAGAAGGAGCGACTAAGCTAATCGAGGTAGATGTGAGCAGGGCTAAAACAGATCAAATGGCCCAAATTGTGGGGAAATCCATTATCATGTCCAGCCTAGTGAAAACAGCTATATTTGGAACAGACCCGAATTGGGGACGGATCGTCTGTGCCATTGGATACAGCGGTCAATCCATTAATCCTAACACTGTTAAGGTATGTCTCGGTCCAATCGTCGTATTTGAGAATGGCATCCCCACAGATTTCGATCAAGCCGAGGCAGTTAAGTACCTAGAACAAGAAACCATTCAAATCAAGGTGGATCTAGGACTAGGCCAGGGTCGGGCTGTAGCTTGGGGTTGTGATCTAACCTATGATTATGTCAAAATAAACGCAGCCTATCGCACGTAAAGAAGCCAACTCTAAGGAGGGTGACATCATGGAACCAACTGTGCAAAACCAAGCCGTAATGGCTACCTACAATCGTTTTCCCCTTACAATAATAAAAGGAAGAGGCAGCTATGTTTGGGATGAGCAAGGGAATCAGTTTCTAGACTATACAGCGGGCATTGCAACCTGTAACTTAGGTCATGTGCCCGACTATGTCCAAGAGAGATTACAGCACCAGTTAGATACCTTGTGGCACTGTTCCAATCTCTATCATATTCCTCCCCAAGACAAGCTTGCAACCTTACTGATTGAGCAGAGCTGTGCAGATCAAGTATTTTTTTGTAATAGTGGTGCGGAAGCCAATGAAGCAGCCATTAAATTAGCTCGTAAGTATGGCAAGGAGGCTAAGGGAGAGGATGCCTATACCATTGTCACCTTTACCCAGTCCTTTCATGGCCGCACCCTAGCCACCCTATCCGCGACGGGGCAAGCCAAGATACAGCAAGGGTTTGAGCCTTTAGTACAAGGCTTTCAATGCCTTCCCTATAACAATACTGAAGCGCTAGCAACTATTGATCCCACCAAGACCTGTGCTATTCTTCTCGAAGTGGTCCAAGGTGAAGGTGGTGTAGTACCTGCCGATCCAGCTTGGTTAGATGGGATCCGTAGCTTGTGTCAAAAAGAGAATATATTGCTAATGATTGATGAAGTCCAAACAGGGATGGGACGGACAGGGAGTTTGTTTGGCTATCAGCAATATGGCATTCAACCCGACGTATTTACTTTAGCCAAGGGGTTAGGATCAGGCTTTCCCATTGGAGCGGTATTAGCGAAAGCCCATGTAGCAGCCTGTTTTCAAGCCGGCAGTCACGGGAGTACCTTCGGAGGGAATCCCCTCGCGACCACAGCCGGTCTAGCCACGCTAGAATATATGTTAGCACATACTATCCCAGAGCAAGCAAAGACTCTTGGTGAATATTTTGTTACTAAATTAGCAGCCCTGCAAGAGACTTATGCGGTTATTGATACAATCCGCGCTGCTGGATTATTGATGGGAATTGTTATTAAGGATAGCGATACGGCTCTGCAGATCGTAACGAAAGCGAGAAATAATAAACTGTTAGTGCTGTTAGCCGGACCCCAAGTAGTGCGGATTTTACCGCCGTTAACCACGACGAAGGCTGAAATTGATCAAGCTGTCACCATTTTAGATACATGTTTTAGCCAGTTGTAAGTGATAACATATCGGGTAGAAAACCTATGCTTGCTGATATGTGCTGATATGAGAAGAAAGGATTGATTCTTGATGATACAACCAAACACGAGCTTTTACAACACAGACTTCCTCGCTCTTCATGATTTTTCTAAGAAGGATATAACCTATTTATTAGATGAAGCGATCACCATGAAAGCTATGCAAAAGAAAGGGATTCCCCATCCGTATTTGGCGGGGAAGGTTCTGGGCATGATTTTCGAAAAATCCTCCACCAGAACAAGAGTGTCCTTTGAGGTAGGTATGCTTCAACTCGGAGGGCAAGCTATTTTCTTAAGTTCTAACGATTTGCAGTTAGGACGAGGAGAGACCATAGCCGATACAGCTTGTGTATTATCGCGATATGTGGATGGGATCATGATCCGTACTTTTGGCCACGACAAGATTGAGGAACTAGCAGAAGCGGCTTCTACCCCTGTGATCAACGGACTAACAGATAGCCACCATCCCTGCCAGGTCCTAGCTGATCTGCTAACCATACTAGAACATAAAGGAACCCTGCAAGGATTGAAGCTCTGTTATATTGGTGATGGCAACAATATGGCTAACTCCCTCTTAGAGGGAGCCGTGAAGGTAGGCATGGATATTGCGATTGCTACACCTCCTGGTTATGAGCCAGATGCAACCATCGTTAGCGCTGTAATGGAAGAAGCGGCCAAGACCCAAGTAGAGGTGGTTATTACCACGGATCCTGTCACTGCGATTACCGATGCGGATATTGTCTACACTGACGTGTGGGCCAGTATGGGTCAAGAAGATGAACAGGTCCAGCGGTTGACAAAGTTTAAGGACTATCAAATTAATAGTGCTCTCTGTCAGCATGCGTCGGCACAATTTATATTTCTACATTGTCTGCCAGCCCATCGCGACGAGGAAGTCAGTGGGGAAATAATGGATGGACCTCATTCAGTCGTTTTTGATCAGGCAGAAAATCGCCTACATGCGCAAAAAGCTATCTTGAAGGCAACGATGTCGCAAGGTTAATATTACTAATAGGATTTTTACATTATACCACAATTTTTTGGTTGCTTAATGTATAAATATGCTTTAATATAGTATATATATAAAAGGCAGTCGCCGCAAAGGAGAGAGTAAAATGGCTAAGGAAAAAATAGTATTAGCATATTCAGGGGGACTAGATACCTCTGTTGCCATCAAGTGGATTCAAGATCATTATGGGTATGATGTCATTGCATGTGGCATCGATTTGGGTGAAGACAAAGATCCCGAAGCTTTGCGGATAAAAGCAGAGCAAATCGGTGCGATCAAAGCTATCATGATTAATGGGAAAGCAGAGTTAGCTGAAGATTACATTTTACCATCATTAAAGGGAAATGCTTTGTATGAGGGTAAGTACCCCCTATCTACTGCAATTGGGCGACCGCTCATTGTAAAAAAACTCGTGGAAGTGGCTCACCAAGAAGGTGCGATTGGTATTGCCCATGGTTGCACGGGAAAGGGGAACGATCAGGTGCGGATCGAGGTCTGCATTCGTGCTCTGGATCCATCACTAAAAATTCTAGGCGTGATCCGAGACTGGGGTATGTCCCGTGAGGAAGAGATCGCTTATGCCGATAAAAATAATATTCCCATTCCTGTCAAGAAGGATAATCCATTTTCAATCGATGCTAACATCTGGGGTCGCGCTTGTGAAGCAGGAGTACTCGAGGATGCTTGGGTTGAGGCTCCCGAGGAAGCCTATACCATGACCACTCCCATTGAAAATACCCCGGACCAAGCAGAGTATCTGGAGATAGAGTTTCGAGAGGGACGTCCGGTCAGCTTAAATGGAGAGCCAATGGATTTAGTCTCACTGATTGAGAGTCTTAATGAAGTTGGTGGAAAACACGGTGTGGGCCGAATCGATCATATTGAGAACCGGTTAGTGGGAATTAAGTCTCGCGAGATATACGAGAATCCCGCCGCCTTAATTCTAATTAATGCCCATAAGGAGTTGGAGTTCTTAACTCAGCCTCGCGTGGTATCAGAGTTTAAGACTATCATTGACCAACGACTGACCAATTTAATCTATGATGGATTATGGTTCTCACCATTGTTTACCGCTCTAGAGGCATTTATCAATGATACGCAAAAGGTTGTCAGTGGTAAGATCCGCATCAAACTTCATAAGGGCACCCATATGGTGGTGGGTCGACAATCAGAAAACAGCCTCTACAGTGAGCAGTTAGCTACGTATACGGAGGACGACTCCTTTGATCACCAGGCCGCCACAGGATTTATCAAGCTATGGGGTTTGTCCACCGAAGTGTTTGCACAGATTCATAAAAAATCCTAGGAGGGGTAGCTAGTGTCTAAACTGTGGGGTGGAAGATTTACCAAAGAAACAAACAAATTGGTGGAAGAATTTACGGCATCCATCTCCTTTGATCAACAACTAGCCGCGCAAGACATTGAAGGCAGCTTAGCTCATGTGCAGATGTTAAGTGAGTGTGCAATCATCTCCGCAGAAGATGGAGAGCGCATTAAAGCTGGATTGCTGGTCTTAAAAGAGAAGCTCGCCCAAAACCAGCTAAGCTTTGATGTGGCTCATGAAGATATTCATATGAACATCGAGAAGCAATTAATTGACCAGGTCGGTCCCGTGGGAGGGAAACTCCACACGGGCCGGAGCCGAAATGATCAAGTAGCCACAGATATGCACTTGTATTTGAAAGAGAAACTAATTCAGATCATACAGCTAGTAGCAGCGGTGCAAGCAAGTATCCTAGGGCAAGCTAAGGAAAATGTGGAAACGATCATGCCTGGATATACTCACCTCCAGCGGGCCCAACCGATTTCTTTCGCCCATCATCTCATGGCCTATTTTTGGATGCTTCAACGAGATAAAGAACGGTTGTCTGATAGTCTAGCTCGGGTGGATCTGCTACCCTTAGGAGCCGGGGCTTTAGCGGGAACGACCTTTCCGATAGATCGCCAGCGTAGTGCAGAGCTACTAGGATTCTCTCAAGTATACCCGAATAGTATGGATGCTGTCAGTGATCGTGACTTTATTTTAGAGTTTTTATCCAACGCATCGATTCTAATGATGCATATCTCACGGCTTAGTGAGGAATTAATTATCTGGTCGAGCCAAGAGTTTCAGTTTATCGAACTTGATGATGCTTTTTGTACGGGCTCGAGTATTATGCCACAAAAGAAGAATCCTGATGTTCCCGAATTGCTACGGGCCAAGACAGGTAGAGTCTATGGAAATCTGATGGGACTACTGACTGTGCTAAAGGGACTACCCTTAGCCTACAACAAGGATATGCAAGAGGATAAAGAGGGTATGCTAGATACCGTTGCCACGGTAGAGGGTACGCTTGCCTTGTTAGCTCCCTTGTTAGAGACCATGGTCGTCCGACGTGAAAACATGACCAAAGCGACCAAGGAGGACTACGCCAACGCCACCGATATCGCCGATTATCTTAGCAAAAAAGGAATGCCATTTCGTGACGCCCATGAAGTGATTGGCCGGATAGTCCTCTATGCCATCGAACAGAACAAGTATCTCCTAGAGATCAGCTTAGATACATATCAGCAATTTAGTGCGCTCTTTAGTGAAGATATCTATGAGGTCCTCCAACCGGTTGCCACAGTCCAAGCCCGCACAAGCTATGGTGGGACAGGGTTCGAGCAGGTAAGAGAGCAAGTTCGATTAGCTGAGGAAGTACTAAACACATAAAGCTTCGAAATTGTTGGGTATGCTGTTAAGGTAAAACTTAACAGCTTTTGTGTCCTTTGACTGGCTTCGTTTTTGCCGGAAGACTACGGAACGAAAACTATATGTTTTTCTACATTGAGAACGGGGTTCCGAATCCTTCCCCTGTCTTCTAATGAGACATTATCACATGTGAATCAGTTAATGGAAAAAGGGACAATGTTTTGCTTGTAGTCTAACTGGTATTCTGCTATAATTAAGGAGTCTAGGGCGAATAGCTCAGCTGGGAGAGCACCTGCCTTACAAGCAGGGGGTCACAGGTTCGAGCCCTGTTTCGCCCACCAGATAAAAATAAAAGGTGTCGCTAATCTACGTTTTCGTAGAGAGCGACACCTTTTTTTACCTTATCAGAAAGTATAAGCTTTTACCTCTTAAAGATGGACTATATGTTTTTCTTACTATATCAGAATTGTTTTTATCTTTCAAGAAGGGCCCTAGCATTTCTGCCGCTCCTTGCTTTTGCGAAGCAAAAGCACTAGAGCAAAGAAATGCTAGGGCCCTTCACTTCGTTTGAAACTCATCGGCTGTATATAGGATTGCCTTAGTGGTAATCACCACTAATGGTCCAATTATAAAGCCGACAACACCAAAAATACGGACTCCCACAAAGAGGGAGAATAAGGCTAGTAGGGGATGGACTCCGATTCGGTCACCGATAAGTTTTGGCTCAAGCATTTGACGGGTGGTAAAGATCAGTGCGTAGGTTAACAGAAATCCTAGGGCTAATCTAAAGTCTCCACTGATAAAAGACCAACCGGCCCAAGGCAGAAAGACTAATGAAGGTCCGATAGCTGGAATAAAGTCTAGTATGAAAATCATGGCAGCCAAGAACCACACATAGGGCACTCCTAGCATAAGAAAGCTGCTAGCTGAAATAATGGCCGTAATGGAGACGATGATTAATTGGGCTCGAATATATCCCATGGCTCCAGTGAGGATTCCCGCCCGAATACGCCGGATCCGTTTATGGTAATCGTTAGGTAACAAGGCTAGTAGACCTGATTCAATTTTTTCTTTATCCTTGCTCATGAAAAATGTAGCTAGGAATGTAACGATAGTATAGATCAAGATGCGTGGGATGTCCTTGACGATGTTAATCACCACACTCAATAGGTTTTTCGTTGTATCGGTAATAAATCGGTTGACATCTTCGATACTATCCTCAATTACCTCGAATAAATTTGCCGGGATATACTCTTGGGCTGCTCGAAAGGACTGAATCCAATTTTCAAATTGATCAAAATCCAACATATTAATTCCAGCACCCGAAAAGGCAAGATCCTGGAGCTCTGTAACCGCCCGAAGCAAAGCAGTAACACCGCTGACAACGATAATGGAAAAAAGCAGACTTATAACTAAGAAAACGGCAATACCGCGATGTAATCTGAGCTTTTTCTGTATATTTCCTACTAAGGGGTCAATAATAGATGCTAGAGCCGCTCCGAGCACGAAGGGTGCTGTATACGGAAAAACTACCCTCGTAAAAACGAATGCGGTTAAGCCAATACCGAGAATATAATAAACGATTTTGGGTACTTTGGATATAAATGCTCGAATCAAGGAAAACGCTCCTATCTAATAATCGTAGTTGCTCCTTATATAGTATAACATATATCCTGAATTGGAGACTAGTCTATATATCATAAATGGGAGTTCTGACTGCGTTACTCGGTACATCCTTTTTCGATGTGCACTGTCTTTTTCCCTGGGAATCCTAAATAAAAAGAAAGGAATTGGGAAATGCTTGTATTTGTAGATACATAGGGGGTGAATATGGATGAAAGTGTTAGTTCTATCTTGGGAGTATCCTCCAAAAGTCATCGGGGGATTAGCGCGAGCTGTCGCAGATCTATCAGAAGCTCTCGCAGAACAAGATTATGATATTCGGGTATTGTCAAGTGATTATCCAGATGTAAAGAGTTATGAAGTGCGAGAAGAGGTTCAAGTATATCGGGTGAATTCGCAGCACCCCCATCCATTGAATTTTTTAGATTCGGTGTTGTACTTAAATTTTCATATAATCGAGAAGGCCAACCAACTATGGAATGAAGGCTGGCATTGGGATGTAATCCATGCCCATGATTGGTTAGTCGGACACGCAGCTAAGGTCCTAAAACACAGCAGTCGGCAACCAATGATCGCCACGATCCATGCTACAGAATGGGGTCGTAACAATGGTTTACATAATGATTTACAGCGGCACATTAGTGACATAGAGTGGTGGTTGACCTATGAAGCCTATGCGGTGATCTGTTGCAGTAAATACATGGTAAATGAGTTAAAACGTATTTTTCAAGTTCCGGAAGATAAACTATACATGATTCCAAATGGTGTTAAAACGGAAATGTTCGCTGAGCACCACCCAGACCTAGCTGCTGTCCGTAGAAATCATGCACATCCTGATGAGAAAATTGTTTATTTTGTCGGACGTTTGGTACATGAGAAAGGGGTACAAGTGTTGCTTGATGCTGTACCAAAAGTATTAGCGCGGATGCCAAAGACAAAATTTGTCATAGGTGGAAAAGGGCCTAATGCAAAAGAATTACACCAACGAGCGGTGAATTTGGGTGTAGCGAATCGAATTCACTTCACTGGATTTATCGATGATATCACTCGGAACAGTCTTTACCGAGTGGCGGATGTCGCCGTATTTCCTAGCCTTTACGAACCCTTTGGTATTGTAGCTCTGGAAGCTATGGCCGCTGGAACCCCATTAGTAGTTAGTGATATCGGTGGGTTTGCAGAAATTATTATTCACGGGAAGAATGGGTTAACGAGCTATGCTGGAAATAGCCAATCCTTAGCAGATAACATAGTTACGTTATTACAAGCAACTGATTTAGCAAATAAGCTAAAAAAACAAGCTGCCCATGATGTTGCCACGAAATATAAGTGGTCAAAGATAGCGGAGCAAACGTTGGAAATCTATCAACGGATGATGGCTAACAATAGCTCTAAGGATTCGAGAGACTTGATGAGTAGAATGAAGAACGTTTTAATCCATGGACGATATCAGCAAACCACTGATTATGACAGGCTAGTAGCGAGCAAGACAAAAGGGTCATTGAAGGAGGAGAACGAATGAAAGCCGTAATTATGGCGGGTGGCGAAGGCACTCGTTTGCGACCTCTAACGTGTAATATTCCCAAACCAATGGTGCCTGTCGCAAATCGTCCAATGATGGAGCATATCCTCAATTTATTAAAGCAGCACCAGATCTCAGAAATTGCCAACACCCTTTGGTACCTGCCAGATAATATCAGGGATTACTTCGGTGATGGTAGTAATTGGGATGTTCATATGGAGTATTTTGTGGAAGAGCAGCCATTAGGCACGGCGGGTAGTGTTAAAAATGCACAAGAATTCCTCACCCAGACATTTGTGGTGGTAAGTGGAGACTCCTTAACGGATATCGATCTGACCAAGGCCATGCAATATCACCTGTCCAAAGGGGCCTTGGCGACTATTGTCTTGACCAAAGTCTCCAATCCGTTAGATTATGGAGTTGTGATTATAGATGATACAGGCGAGATTAAGCAATTTCTTGAAAAACCCAGCTGGAGTCAGGTATTTAGCGATACTGTCAATACAGGAATATACATACTAGAGCCCGAGGTTTTAGACTTGTTTGATGCCGAGCAGAAATACGATTTTAGCCAAGATCTGTTTCCTAAAATGCTAGCACAGAAAGCCCCTCTGTATGGATATGTTGCTGATGGGTATTGGTCCGACGTAGGGAATCTCGATGTATATCGGCAATCCCAACAGGACTGCCTCGATGGTAAGGTAAAGATTCGCCTACCATCACCGATCAAACCAGGTATCTGGATTGAAGATGAAGCCAGAGTATCCACAGAAGCCCAACTGGAAGGTCCGGTTTATATCGGCCGGGGGAGTAAAATTGAGGCAGGTGCTCATATTGGTCCCTATACCATTGTGGGCAACAACAGCCAGGTAATGGCCGAATCTAGCCTGAAACGAAGTACATTATGGCAGGGAGTACAGATAGGAAGTGATTGTCAAGTACGTGGGACGATCTTGACCAACCAAGTAATTCTGGAGGATAGGGTTCAGGCCTTTGAAGGTACGGTAATTGGTGAGAAAACCAGGGTTGGCTTAAAAACAATCATAGCTCCGAATGTAAAAATCTGGCCGGCTAAACAGATCTTGAGTGGATCCAGGTTAAACCAGGCACTGGTGTGGGGTAACCAAGAGGATCCTTCTCTTTTCACGGCCACAGGCATACGCGGTGACATTCGGGGGTTGTTGACGCCAGAAATGATTACCAAAGTGGGTCTAGCTTATGGGGCATTTATTGGGTCTGAACATTCCCTGCTGGTCACAGGCGACAACACAAAAGTCGGCCGTATTACTAAAAGAGCTTTAAGTGCTGGCCTGCTAAGTGCTGGAGTAAATGTACTAGATGGAGGCACTGTATCTGGTAGTTTAACACGTTTTGGAATTGCCTATCTTAGCGCGAGCGGTGCATTGCATTGTCAAGCTGTCTCAGAACGAAAAAATCATCTGAATATCCAATGTTGGGATAAATCGGGTTACCTTATATCTAAGGGTGATCAGAGGAGAATAGAAAATCTCTTTTGGCGAGATGACTTTCCTCGGCCAACCTGCGATGATTTAGGAGAATTATCATTTATTCCCAATTTAATCGATCAATATCTGGCTAGCGTGGCTCGCATCTATCAACAGCGCTTACAGGGGATTGGTGTACGTGTTGTAGCCCAAGGAAATCAGAGAAGTGATCTCTACCAGCTCCTGAAAGGGTTTTTTAAGAAAGCAGGGTGTAATGGAGAAAGTAAGCACAACTGCATTCAGGTGGCCGTAGACAACGACCGCTGGTCTCTAGTAGATGAGCAGGATCGCAAAGTGACAGAGGATCAATGGTGGGAGTTATTTTTACGCTCACTCCAGCAGCGACAACAAAAGAACGCTGCTCTACCTGTTCATGTTTCGAAATCCGTGGCCGAATGGGCCACAGGGGAAAATGTGAAAGTACAGTGGACAAAAAGAGATCCTCGTGCCTGGATGGAAATAGCTTCTGAATTAGGAAATACTGTGACAGAGCCGGAAAACAAGATGGAACATTTTCCCTATATAGAACCCTTAGTTAGTATTGCTGAAGTATTGGCCTATCTCAACGACACCAAACAAACCTTACACGGAATTTGGGATACCACCACCCTGCAGCGCGTAGACAAGGATGTGTTTTGTCCATGGTCGGAGAAGGGTCGAGTGATGCGGAATTTGATCAATCAAGCGGATCCTAAGAGTAGTAGTTTTATTGATGGCTTAAAGCAAAGCTCAGTGAAGGGATGGGCTCTAGTGGTTCCCGATGGCGATGATCCTGTTTTTACGATTCAATGTGAGAGTGACTCGGAAGAAGAGGCAGACCGCTTAGCAAATTATTATCAACAACGAATTGAACAGATAATAGGGGAGGGAGCTCATTGAAAGAACCATTATCATTTCTACAGCGGATACCTGTCTTGCCAGTGACCTATGGCAAAGCCCGTTTAGTTTGCTTAGTTAAGAACATTAATTGGGCATATGTTTTTTGGGAGCTACTATCCGAGCAAGTTAGAGATGCTTGTCAGCAAGTAGGTCCAGATTATCGTAAGGTGCTACGCGTATATAAGGGGGATGAAAAACAACGGGAGATCCTAAGCGACGTTACTGTTTTTCAGGATATCGGAGCACAGTATGTGTATTTGCCAGAACCCGGGCAGCGCTATCAAGTAGAGTTAATGATTATCGGTGGTGAACGGGCTGTTAGCTTGCTATCGTCTAATTTTGTCAGCACTCCATTTGGTAAGATTAGTGATAAAGTCGATGAAGAGTGGGCAACCATTGACGAAATCTACCAACGATACAATGCACAGGATGAATTAGGTCATGCCTCGTCTCCGTTGTTATGGAATGTATCGAGTCCCATGGCCCAGCACCCCACGGCTAAGGATGATATCGATATTTCTTTGTACACAGAGCTAATAATCTATGGGAAAGCCAGCCCAGGATCGCAGGTTCATGTCCAAGGGGAAGCTATAGCCATGAAAGAGGATGGATCCTTCTCGGTTCGCTATGCTATCAATGACGGAACCTATGTCTATCCCATCAAAGCAGTAAATAGTAAAGGATTAGAAACGAAAACCTATGTGCCAGTGATTACCAGAGAAACTTATTAAAGGGGAGTAACAATGAAACCAAAAGGGATGTTGGCTCTTGTTTTACATGCCCATTTACCATATGTTCGTCACCCAGAATATGAGAAAAGTATTGAGGAGCACTGGTTATTTGAGGCTATTACAGAAACATATATACCATTATTAGCTATGTTTCACCGACTAGATCGAGATGGAGTACCATGCCGAATAACCATGTCACTTACACCGACATTAGGGTCCCTGCTTCAGGATGAATTTTTGATGGATCGATATACTGATTATCTAAAGCGAATGGTTATCTTAACAGAAAAAGAATTAGAGAGAACTCGCTGGCAACCAGAAATCTATCCGCTGGCCCAGATGTATTATGGTATCTATACTAAGACTCTGGACATTTTCAGCAATCACTATCAAAGAGATCTAGTAACAGCATTTCGTACATTCCAGGAAAAAGGCCTTGTTGAGATAATTGCCTCTGCGGCCACCCATGGTTTTTTGCCGCTGATGGATCATCCCCAAGCTGTTAATGGACAAATTGGTGTTGGAGTCGATTGGTATCGGAGCAGTTTTCGTCGTGATCCCATTGGGCTCTGGCTTCCTGAATGTGGTTATGCGCCCGGTATTGAAAAGGCCCTACGCGATCACGACATTTGTTATGTGATCACGGACACCCATGGTGTTTTACATAGCACTCCGAAACCGCGCTATGCTATCTACGCCCCTGTGCTTTCTAGTAATGGTATTGCCTTTTTTGGTCGTGATGGAGAATCGTCAAAACAGGTTTGGAGTGCGACTGAGGGGTACCCTGGTGACTATGATTACCGGGACTTTTATCGAGATATTGGGTATGATTGCGATTATGAGTACGTGAAGAATTTTTTGCCTGGCCATGATCGAGGCCACACGGGGGTTAAGTACCACCGTATTACCGGTGAGACCATGGATAAGGCTATATATTGCCCAGAAAATGCACGCGAAAAAGCAGCTAGTCATGCTGGAAATTTTATGTTTAACCGCGAAAAACAGATTGAACACGTAGCAACCCATATGGATCGAGAACCAATGATAGTTGCCCCTTATGATGCTGAGTTATTCGGGCACTGGTGGTTTGAAGGTCCTCAATGGTTAGAGTTTCTGATTCGAAAGATAGCCTTTGACCAAGATACAATTAAATTAGCGACTCCTGGGGAATACTTAGAACGATACCCACGCAATCAAGTGGTACAGCCATCTATGTCTACCTGGGGCAATAACGGGTATAATGAGGTCTGGTTAGATGATTGTAATGATTGGGTATACAGACACTTGTCACTGATAGCCACTGAGATGGTTAATCTTGCTAATATTGAGACAGATGACCCCCTCATTGCTCGAGGCTTAAACCAGGCCTTACGCGAGGTTTTACTAGCTCAAAGTAGTGATTGGGCGTTTATTATGAAGGCGGGAACGATGGTTTCCTATGCTGAGTATCGTACCAAAATTCATGTGCACCGGTTTTGGAGGCTACATGAACAGATTATGCAAGGACAGATGGATTCTCGTATGCTAGCAGAGTTTGAAGCAGAAAACAGTATCTTTCCAGCCCTTGATTACCGGATCTATCGGGTAAACAGGATGACTGCTGGATCTAAAGCGCAAATTAGCTAAAAGGAGTGAAGTCAGGTGGGAAACTACAGCTATCGCAAGCCAAAGGTAGCCTATCTTTGTATGGAATTTGGTTTGCATGAAAGTTTTCCAATATATTCTGGTGGCCTAGGAATACTTGCAGGTGACATCTTAAAGGCAGCGAAGGACTTAGACTTGCCAATGGTCGGTGTAGGTATTCTATGGAAAGAAGGGTACACCAATCAATTCATTGATGAGAACAACAACCCCTATGATTGTGCTCAAGAGTATAGTCGGGATCATTTGGTGGATACAGGGGTTGATGTCAAGCTATCTATTCGTGGTGAAGAGGTAACCTGTAAAGTATGGAAGACGGAGGAATTCGAGAATGTTCCACTATATCTTTTAGATACTGGATTCCAAGGTAGTGATTATGCCTGGATGACCAGGCAACTCTACCATGGTCAGCCCGAGGATCGAGTGGCTGCGGAAATGATTCTTGGTATTGGTGGTGTCAGAGCACTACGAGCCCTAGGTATTGATGTTGATATTTTTCACTTGAATGAAGGGCATGCTGTTTTTTCCGGTTTTGAGTTAATCCGAGAGAAAACTAGGATGGGAATTGGCTTCCAAGATGCCTGGGAGGAATGTCGTCAACAAGTAGTATTTACCACCCATACCCCAGTAATGGCCGGTAATGAAGAGCACGATCACGGCCTGCTTAATTATATGGGCGCTTATAACGGACTACAATTCCAGCAGGTGGTAGCCATTGGTGGTGAGCCCTTTAATATGACAGTAGCAGGATTGCGATTAAGTAACACAGCCAACGGGGTATCTCAGTTACACGGTATGACAGCCCGATCTATGTGGCGAGGAAACGAAGGAACTTCGCCGATTATCGGGATAACTAATGGGGTACATCAAACCACTTGGCAGCATCCGCAGATTAAACAAATACACCAGACCCAAGGAAATTTATGGAAACCGCATATGATGGCTAAACGGAAACTAGTAAACTATATTGAAGATACCACTGGTGTTCGTCTCGATGTAGATAACCTCATAATTGGGTTTGCCCGGAGGGCTGCAGCCTACAAACGCATAGGATTAATATTCCACCATCCTGAGATAATTGAGCCTTTATTGCAGGAACGCACAGTACAGTTAGTGTTTTCCGGTAAAGCCCATCCCCAAGATCACGTGGGAAAACAAGTTATCCGTAATCTAATGAAAATGGTGAAGAAGTTCCCAGACAGTATCGTCTTCTTGGAAAACTATAACATGGAAATCGGACGATTGTTAACATCAGGCTGTGATGTATGGCTTAATACGCCTCAGCGTCCCTTAGAGGCCTCGGGCACCTCAGGAATGAAAGCTGCTATGAATGGTGTATTGAACCTGAGTGTGCTGGATGGATGGTGGCCGGAGTGCTGTATTCATGGCGATAATGGCTGGCAAGTCAGTGGGGGATATGAAGGTCCTGGTCAAACCCTGGTCGATGCGTCTAGTCTCTACGAAGTTCTACTCACCGATGTGATCCCCACCTACTATGACGATCGGAAACGATGGGTTGAGATGATGCGAGCCAGTATCGATATGGCTCTACATCGGTTTACATCGGCTAGGATGCTAACAGAGTACTATAATATTCTATATCAACCACCAACTACGTTGAAAAGTATTAAACATCAAATCTATAATGCGAAATCTATTCAGGGAATGGGTTGGATTGAGAACGGTTCGATTACTGAGGTAATGGATGTACACCAACCCAGTCAATTATAGGCAAAGAGGCATCTGTTCACAGATGCCTCTTTGGTTGTCCTCGGAGTGACTAGCAACCTGGTATGTAGTCGATACTCATATACCTTCAGAAATCACCTGCTTTTCTCAGCAGGTGATTTCTGAGCGTTGCAGAATGAATAGGAAAAAGGAGGGATCCGATGGAAACATTTGATACGATTATGAACAGCGATAAGCCTGAGTTTTATCGATTGCTACAACTGCAATTACAGGCCTTAATTAGCGATGAGCAGGATTCCTTAGCCAATTTGTGTAACAGTAGTGCTCTACTGTACCAACAACTATCTCAGATTAATTGGTTGGGATTCTACCTGTTTAAGGGAGATCAGTTGGTTTTAGGTCCCTTTCAAGGGAGGACAGCCTGTGTGCGAATTTCTTTAGGACAGGGTGTCTGTGGTACTGCAGCGGTAGAAAAGAAGACCCTAGTGGTACCTGATGTGCACCAATTTCCAGGACACATCGCTTGTGATGCGGCTTCTCGATCAGAAATCGTTATACCCTTATTAGATGGAAATTCATTGTTAGGTGTGCTAGACATTGATAGTCCGATCACGAATCGATTCGATCACCATGATCAGCAGGGGCTCGAGCTATTTTGCCACTTTTTGGTTAGTGCGATAGATTGGGCCTTGATGCCATAATTTTTGATAAGTTGGGTATCCTCTTGAGTGAAGCCAACTCAAGGGGTGATTTTTTTGGGAGAGGTAGTACGCAATATTTTCCGTAGAAAAGGGAGATCTCTACTTACTATTGGAGGCGTCTTCATCGGAATGTTGGCATTAACCGTTCTTGGAGCGATGGCAGAAAAAATGAACATTATGATTAAGGGTAGTGAGCATTTTTTCACATCCCAGATAATCGTTTCTAGTAGTGCAGGACGAAATATGATGGGAAATAGCAGTTCTTATCTTTCGCAAGAGCAAATTGATCAGTTGCGAGCTGTGGTCGGTGTGGAGGTAGTCATTCCTGTGGTGAATTTGATGCTGCATAGCGGAGATCAATTTGACTTTAATTTTGGCATGCCACCAATGATTCAAGGCGTAGAATTAGGATTGCCGATTAACTACTGGTCACATTTAGTCGTTCAAAGTGGGGAACACTTGGCTCTTGGTGACAGGCAACAGGTCGTACTCGGTGCCGACTTAGCAATTCGGTATAATGCGAGAGTGGGCCAACCCGTCATCCTAAATAATCAGGAGTTTCATGTGAAAGGAATATTGCAGAAAGCAATGGCTGGACCCGATAATCTAGGGTTTATGAGTATTGAAGATGGTAGAGAATTGCTCTTAGCCAACCAACCGTTGTTAACCCAGCTAAATGAGATGAGCCAAGCCTTTCAGGGCTTAGCGATGCTAGGTATTAAGTCAGATATGCTAGCCCAGTTTGAAACGGATTTGGTTCCGGATGTGAATACGTTAGCCCATTCTGCTGCGGTGATCTGGAATGATGATGTTGACCCCGAACTACTAGCAGAGAAACTATCCACCACTGTGGAGGGGATACGGGTATTATCGCCAGGAACCATGAAGGAGTTTATTAGTCAAGCCATGGTAATTATTAATGTGATCATTTTTGGATCCGCACTCATTGCTTTGATCGTCGGTGGTTTATCTGTGATTAACACGATGATGATGTCAGTCTCAGAGCGGGTGAAAGAGATTGGCATAAAGATGGCTGTCGGAGCCCGTCCTGTTCAGGTAATGAGCGAATACTTAGGAGAGGCTGCCATTATCAGCTTAATTGGTGGATCTCTTGGCCTTGTGGCCGGGAGTGGATTAACCCAGGTTATAAATGAAGTTACCATGGCTAGTAGTGTTCAAATATTTCAGGTTACCCCGCGCCTAATTCTGGTTGTATTAGTGTTTGGCATAAGTCTGGGAACCATCGCTGGTATATATCCTGCATATCGGGCCGCTGGGCTCAACTGTGTAGATGCACTCAAAGGAGAATGACCATGCGACAAGCAATAGTTCAATTAGTCGATGTGTGGAAGCAATATGGTAATGGGGCAAGGGAAGTTGCGGCTCTGTGTGGTGTGAATATGTCGCTCTATGGGGGCGAATTTCTTGCAATAATGGGTCCATCGGGCTCAGGGAAATCCACATTGTTGCATATTCTAGGCTGTCTAGATAGACCGACCAAAGGAACTGTAATGTATGAAGGACAAAATTTATCAGCGAATTCTTTATCTGGCCTCTGGAAGATTCGCAATGAAAAAATTGGCTTTGTTTTCCAGCAGCATCACTTAGTTCCTACGCTAACAGCGCAAGAGAACGTGATGCTTCCGTTAAAGTATGCCAAATGCCCTCGCCAGACGGCGAGGGCACGGGCTAAGAATTTACTAGA
>SKHL01000253.1 GCA_007116995.1 Limnochordia bacterium | reverse complement strand
TACGACTGTAGACCATATGTTGAGTATGGAAGCCATGACAAAACTGGATATTAAGTAGATGAAGGTATTTTTGAATTAGCCTAGAATTTAGGTAGTATTAGAAAGAAGGGAGTGAAAGATTGTGGATAAACTAAAGGTAGCTATGGTTGGTTGTGGCGGGATTAGCAACCTCCACTTGAATCACCTAGCGTCGTTTGATGATGTGGAGTTCGTCGGATTCATGGACATCCGTTCTGAAAAAGCGCTGGAGAAAAGCACTATGGTGGGTGGAGGAAAAGTCTATGACGACTATGTTACTATGCTAGATGATGCCAAACCTGACGTATTGTACATTTGTGTGCCACCCGATCAGCATGGCTTCATAGAGTTTGAAGCCATCAAGCGTGCAATCCCATTTTTAGTTGAGAAACCGATGGCATTAGACATGGAATTGGCATATTCAATCCGAGACGCTGTAGATAAAGCTGGACTCGTCACCGCAGTAGGGTTCCAGGACCGTTATCTGGACATTATTACTAAGACTAAGGAGTTACTGAAAGGACGGACAGTCGGCCTTGTTGATGGTCAATGGATTGGCGGCATTCCGAACCCATACTGGTGGACGCTGTATTCAACTAGTGGCGGGCAGATAGTAGAGCAGAACATACATCTGTTCGACATGTTGCGTTACTTGTTTGGTGATCCAGCTAGAGTCTATTGTGCAGGTGCTAGAGGTATAGTTAAGCGAGAAGGATATGATCTACACGACTATTCATCAACTATCATTACATTCAAGAACAATGTCATCGCAACATTGTTTACAGGTTGTTATCGCCAAGGAAAGCTATCCAATAACAACGGTCTGAACATCCTTTGTGTGGACGCGAACATCCGATATTTACTGCGCGAGTCTGTTGAAATTACCACAACTGATGGATCAGAGATGTTCATAAAGGAGGTTAATCAGGGTGTTACCGCAGATCGAGCTTTCCTAGATGCAGTGAAAGCGAACAATCCTGCACTGGTCAAGTCGCCGTATGCTGATGCTTGCAAGTCGCTGGCGCTAACACTTGCATGCAACGAGTCCATAGCGACAGGAAAAGAAATAATTCTGGATTAAGTTTTTCAAATGGAGAACTGTATCTGAAGAATGAAACAAAATAAGGGCTACATAAAGGAGAATACTATGTTTACATTAACTGTGTGTCCTCTCTGGTTTGAAAGCGACATATATGGAAATTTTGCAGATGCTGCCGCAAGAGGGTTTAAAGCACTTGAGGTACTTAACTGGATCGGGCTTGATTTGAATCGCATTCGTTCTGAGGTGGACCGGACAGGTGTGGAAATTTCGGCTATTAGCTGTCGTTCTACCGACCCTGCGAAGCAAAAGATGATTGCAAATCAGCATGGCATAGTTAATGCTGATTCTCATGCTGCATTTTTGGATGCGATTAAAGAGACCATTGCCGCAGCTAAAATAGTTGGAACCAAAAACATTGTTGTTCTGACAGGCAACGAAGTAGTGGGATTGTCGCGACAAGAGCAACACACCAATATCGTAAAAGCATTACACGCCGCAGCGCCATTAGTCGAGGAGGCTGGGATGACGATTATGCTTGAGCCGCTGAACATTCTGGTCAATCACAAGGGTTACTTCCTAACTACCACAGAAGAATCTGTAGAGATTATCCAAGAAGTTGGCAGCCCAAATGTACTGGTTCTATACGATATATACCACCAGCAGATCACCGAAGGAAACATTATTAATAACATCCGCAACAACATCAGTTCCATTGGTCATATTCATGTTGGGGATGTACCTGGCCGTAAACAGCCTGGCACAGGCGAGATTAACTATAGGAACGTATTCAAAGCTATTCGTGATGTGGGTTTTGAAGGTTATGTTGTATTTGAATGCAGACTGACTGAGGATGTGGATCTTGTTTCTCCTAAGATGTGGGCATTGCTGGAAGACGAGTGAAGCAACAGTTGACAACGATGTTGAAACCTGTTCAATTATAGTTTACAATTGTAAATAATATTGTTGTTTTTCATTCTGCCTTCCTAGCCAAAACACCTTGGACCCTCACAGGGAGAATCCAAGGTGTTCCTTACATCAAACACAGATTTCGCTAATACTCTATCTCATCCCCGAAGGCTTCGACGCTAGGGCTGATCCCCTATCCGGATCTGTACACCCCTCTTTTCGTTTGCTAAGTTTAACTGGGCCTTGCAGACCTGATGGGGGCAATAGCAGATACTGAGAAAATTGATCTTGCAGTTTATACACAAGGGTATTCGCAACTTCAACATCAAGGGTATTCTCCCCTGCTTTCACCATTGTACTCACATCAAAATGATACGGCGGACATATCCGCACTCCTGCATGATCCCCATTCACCCACACAGACGCCGTCTCTCCAACAATTCCTAAATCAAGTGTATATTTCGCCGATTCGTCGGCGGTGAAGGTAGTGGCATACTTCATGATTCCAGCAAAGTTTGGTTGGTAATCAAAACCAGTGATGTTGATAAGCTCACTATCAGACCGAAACAGCTCGAAGTTAGGATAGTCCTTTGTCTCCGTTAACATAATCTGATAGGGACCCGTTAACTCCGTTTCCATTATCAATGGCTGTTTAACAAAGGATGAAATATACTCCATCTCTTCTTCCGTGAAGGCGATCAGACAAGATTGGTAGGGTGACAGTTCAATTTTAACACAGTTCCCGTTGGTTTCTTTCGTCACAACAGTCTCTTGTAACAAATCGAGATATACATACCTGCCCCTAAAAGGGAGTTCCACGTCCACGCAGGCAGAGTTATAAATGTCCTCGTTAAAGAACATAAAATAATGTGTGTCTTCTCTCTCATAGTGATAGCACCGTACTAAAGGATTACATTCCTTTAGTCGTAGATCAAAGTAACCTTTTTCTTTGAGATATTCAGCCAGTTGATTAATAGGTACCACCATAAAGTTCGTGCTGTTAAGGTAGGGGGTAATATCTCCATTTTCCGCACTTCTTACCGGGAACCCATCAACAAATATGACAGGAAGTCCATCTTCTGCTAGCTCAAATATTCTTTTCATCCCTTTAATTGGAAGAATTTCTGCATATGGAATGACTAGACAATCATATTGTTCTTTGTGTATCACAAGCTTGCTCTCTGCTACTGTGGCACTGTTTTTTAGGGTATCAATGGGAACTATATCTATATCAATTTGTTGATCATACAAGGCCTTAACAGGCACCTCAGTATACATGTACTTGCCACCAGTCCACTCAGCTTCTGCATGGTATAAAACCGCAGCCGTGGCGATGTGCCGTCCATCTGTCAACAGATGGCTCATTTTATTAGTGTAGTCCATCAAAACTCGAAAATCCCGAAATTGTGGATTTTCTCCTCTAGCATAGAAGTGAGGTGGACAATCATGATCTGGGAATTTAGGTGAAAAGGCATGAGGAACAAAATAGTTAATTCCCCTTACTAGCATGTGATCAGTTAACCATTTCATCACAGGCATACCTTCAGCCCAACCATAAGCTCCAAATATCTCGCACATCGCCCTCCCCTTCATTCTTGGTTGAATATGAGAATGAGAGGCGGCCAGTTTTGCCAGCATATAGTTATAAAAGGCTGGATCTACAAATTTACTTGATGTACGCGATGCGTGAGTCATATCATGAAAGCCGGGAACAATTTGATGAAGAACTACGTCGATTCCTGCCATATCTTGTCCATCGAGACTTCGGAAATAGTGGCCTGCACCAACTCCAAGACGAGCGTGGGTATTTGCATCTTCGATTACATGCCCAATATATTCTATACCTCTATTGCGGCACCAATCTCCCAGCTTTCGACAAAAATTCTCTTGATATAGAGTTGTCATCATCTCCATATATGCACTACGAATCATTGAAGTTTGTAATTCTATGTCATACCACAGACCTGGAAGCAATACCGAAGCATCTTCTCCGATACTTGCAGACAAAAGATCGACTAAGTCATCACGCCACGGTAAAATAACATAGGGCATCCCGACTGTAAGATCTCTGCGGGTTGTTTTATCATGATTGCCAAAGCCCGGTTCATCCGAAAAGAAGCCGGCAAATGTATTCCCAAAATCTTCTTTATAGCGTTGATAATGGGGTTCGTATACCGCTTCGATTAACACGTCTACGGACTCGGGGTCGATCATGTGGATGTAGTCATTTCTCCCCCCTTGACGAGTTTTGCAGATGAAGAACACACGGTAATGTCCTTCTGGAATATCCCAGTAGAGGAATCCTCCCTTGACATTGTTGGTCAAATCCACACATTCAGTGGACAGCTCTTGCCCTGTTCCCAAACGTTTATAGGCTACAGCACAAATTAAGTCTTCCACGACACCTGGTTTGCTACCAGCGAGCAATGTAGCGTCTTTCAATGGACCAACAACATCGACATGGCGTTCCTGAATGTGTCGTTTTCCTAGGTGAGGATACTTTTCCCGAATTAAACCATTGGCAAATCCTGTAGGAAATTTTTTATCATCTAATAACCAAACTTTCATGTCTCGCCGTTTAGCTTCGGTCATGATTAGGTCAAAGTCATCCCACCATTCTTCTTCACAGAATCCCTGGTGGGGTCTGGATTCCACACACATGGCCCGAATACCTGACTGATAAATGCGCTCAATCTCTTCGATAAGGACGTCTTCTTCTTCTCCATGCTGCCAAAAAAAAGGGAGAATATAGTTGCCACATTTGTCCTGTAGGATATCCCTTAGTTTGTGATCCATATTACACCTCTGCTCCTTGCATGATTTGACAGATCAAATTAGTCATCAAAACGGAAGAAATCTATACGTACTTGTCCTTCACTAGATTTCTTGATTACCAAGCAGATATCCATTCGATCATTTGGTAACTTCACGCTGCCTGTGAAAAGCCGATAACTTCTCCATCGCAATACATCAGTAGTACAGCCTATGTTGCAGACTCCAAGGAGTTCTCCACTCTCACTGCCGTCACGAACTTCTACTGTTGCACCCTCACTACATGTGCATGCGGCGTAAATAGCCACTTCCCCTTTTCCATTCAGATTTCTAACATTAGGATAATAAACGGAGCCTACTTCCTGTTTTAGAGATATATCAAATCCATATTTCAAATTCTCCTCTTTGGAAATACCCGCTGATCTCATATACCATACGGCTTCTATCCTGTTCCAATTTCCGTCATATTGTCCCACACCATATTCAACAATCAACGGATCTATCACCAATTCTTTGTTTTTCTTTCGATGTACATAGCAGATTCCCGTTCCGCGAAAATGCTTCGTAGGATCAAGAACAGTAAAGCCATTGAATAACTGATTATGCCATTCGAAGTAACAACCATGGTCTACCGAGGCTCCTGTATTACCCATATACGTATACGGACCATATATATTTTTAGAAATGGCGTAAAAAGAAGCCCAGCTTAGATAGTATGTATCTCCAAACTTATTCAACGAAGCTTTATCATCACACTCATGATCCACCTTAAGTCTCTGCGGTTTTTCATCCAGTGCTACCATGTTGTCTTGGAGTCTGGCTATAAAATATCCTGCCCCTTCGCCATGTGCCCAAACAGGTGACCCGAAAACAATATAGGAACAACCATCGTCATCGGTAAACACAGCAGGATCATACTCTCGTGTTGTCGTTAGTGTTCCATCTAGTAGAGGTCTTCCTAAAGCATCTTTAAAGCCCGTTCCAGGTCTGTCTGAGACCGCAACTCCTGTTTGAGTATTTCTGTTTGAGAAATAGAAGTAGTATTTTCCGTTTTTATAGGCAGCGTCAGTAGCCCAGCACCCATCAGAGCTACCCATAAAGAGGTCTTCTGGTCTGACTGTACTCTCTAACGTCCATGAGATGGCATCGTCCGAGGACCAAATCTGCCAATCCTTCATACAGAATTTTTTATTATCCCGACTGAAATCATGACTAGCATATAAATATAATTTATTATCAAACACATGAATATGCGGATCACATACTCCCAGTTTAG
>SKHL01000177.1 GCA_007116995.1 Limnochordia bacterium | reverse complement strand
TCTATAAAGAACGCTATCTCTTTGTATTCCTGTAGCTCTTGATATGTTTGCAATGCTTTTTCTTTCTTTTTTATTTAACACAGCTAATATTTTTTTATCTTTTTCATCTAACTTCAACATAATATTACTCATATTATGTAAATAATATATAAATCTTTCTTAAAATAAGTAAAAAATCAAACTAAGTTTAATTAACTAGATAATATTGCTTAGTAGTAGTAAAAAATACATGAAGAAATGAGGGTGGATATGCTAAAATGCAAACATTGGGGCGGGATGGGGCTGCTTTTTGCTATAGTAATACTGATACTACTAGCATTTGTATCTCCATCCGTTTTTTCCTATGGAAACGATCAAGACTTTATGGTGCAGGGACGAGTGATCGCCGTAGCCGAAGGAGAGAGCACAGTAGGATCCTTTGGCGAAATGGAAAACCAATTAGTAACTATTCGCCTGTTAGAAGGTCAATACCGTGACCAGGAGGTAACCATTATGAATCTCATAACTGGTCAGCCCTATTACGACATAGTGGTTAACACTGGGGATCGGGTGTTGATTCAGGTTGAACAGGATGGTGAGTCTACAAACTATAACTTGGTAGACTTTGCAAGAGATCGAACCATTGGGGTACTCTTTGCCCTATTTGTTATTACCTTACTGGTAATTGGAGGTGTAAAAGGGCTAAAAGCATTGATTTCCATTATTATGATGGGCTTAGCTATCGGCTACGTATTATTACCTCTACTCTTGCGGGGATACAGTCCAATTCCTGTAACTGTTTCTATTGCCTCTCTAGTGACTATAGCTTTTTTGTTATTCATTGGTGGGGTGAATAGGAAGACCGTAGCAGCTATCGGAGGTACCGTTGGTGGTCTATTTGTGGCTGGGGTGTTGTCATATTGGATTGGACGAGCCACGTATTTAACCGGTTTGTCCTCAAGTGAAGCCCAGATGCTTCAGTTCATGGAGGGTCGCATAGATTTTCAAGGATTGCTCTTTTCTGGTATTATTATTGGCGCACTAGGTGCCATTCTAGATGTAGGAATGTCTGTCTCTTCCTCCATGGAGCAGATATGGGAGACGAATCCAACCCTCGAGTTGAATGCTCTGATTTCTCGAGGATTAAAGGTTGGACGAGATATGTTAGGCACCATGTCTAACACCTTGATTTTAGCTTACCTTGGAACATCCATGCCTCTGCTGTTGCTGTTTCAGGCATATGATATGTCCTGGTATAAAGTAATTAATCTTGATCTAATTGCCACCGAACTGGTGCGGGCTATGGCCGGGAGCATCGGGTTGGCATTTGCCATACCTTTGACTGCATGTTTAGCCGGGTTATTATTTAGTCAAGTTCAACCTGTGTCCGAAGAATAGTGTAGATACTGCCAGATAAATGGATCTTAAAAGATAGTGGCATCTGCTTTCCTTTCCATTATATCAGTTTCCCCATCAAGAAGGATATGTTGTCCTCACTTGCTCTTTAATTCACAATCATTTTACACAGACTTTAATAGAACTGTGAAATATCACACATTCACAAAAGGATTTTATGGGTATAACTCGAATACTATTATAGAAATAGATGAATGTGATTTTTTAAACAATGTAGAAAGAGGTGCACTATGTGTCAGAGCAGCGTATTAAACACAGACTCGTTATCAAAAATTGATGCGATTGTGGAAAAGTATCGGGGTGCCCCAGGTGCTTTGATTCCTGTCTTGCACGCTGTCCAAGCGGAGTTTGGATACCTTTCCCAAGACGTTCAAGCTAGAGTAGCTGAATGTTTAAATATTCCAGCGGTAAAAGTGAGTGGTGTAGTTAGTTTTTATCACTTCTTTACAGATAAGGCAAAAGGCCGATTCGAAGTAGGAATTTGTATGGGAACCGCCTGTTATGTACGGGGAGCGGCCGAGATTGTACGAGAGTTTGAGAAGCACTTAGGTATTAAGATGGGTGAAACAACTAAGGATCAGAAATTCACATTAAGTAGCACCCGGTGTATAGGGGCTTGTGGACTTGCTCCTGTTGTTACTGTTAATGACGATGTATATGGAAAATTAACGGTTGATAAGGTTAAAGATTTAGTACAGTCTTATCGAGAAAAGTAAGGGAGTGATAAACAAATGATCAGATCTCATATCCTGGTCTGTGCAGGAGCCGGATGTGTTTCTTCTAAATCGCGGTTAGTAAAGGAAGAACTGCTGACGCGGTTGAAGCTGCAAGACCTGACCGAAGAGATACGTGTCATCGAAACCGGATGTATTGGAACCTGTGATTTAGGGCCAGTATTAGTCTTATATCCAGAAGGCGTATTTTATCAAAAGGTAGGCGTCGAAGATGTAGCAGAAATAGTGGAAGAGCATTTAGTCCGAGGCCGAGTTGTTCAACGGTTATTATATAAAGAACCCCTAAGCGAAGAGATACTAGAAAAAATGGCGGATTTAGAATTTTTCCGTCGTCAATATCGAATAGCATTACACAATACAGGAGCCATTGATCCGGATAATATTGAGGAGTATATCGCCAGAGATGGTTATTTTGCATTGGGAAAAGTTCTTAGCGAAATGACTCCTGAGACTGTAATTAGTGAGATAAAACAATCTGGTTTACGCGGACGTGGAGGGGGAGGGTTTCCCACGGGGTTGAAATGGGAATTTGCTGCCCGATCCACATCCTCAACGAAATTTGTCGTGTGCAATGCCGATGAGGGTGATCCTGGTGCCTTTATGGATCGTAGTATTCTTGAGGGAGATCCCCATACGATCATTGAGTCCATGGCTATTGCCGGGTATGCTATTGGGGCTGATCAGGGATATGTGTATTGCCGCGCCGAATATCCATTAGCGATTGAACGATTTGTTAGTGCCCTTGAAAAGGCCCGTGAGATGGGATTTTTAGGCGAGAATGTTCTCGGTAGTACTTTTTCCTTTGAGTTAGAACTACGGGTAGGTGCCGGAGCCTTTGTGTGTGGAGAAGAAACAGCATTGTTGTCTTCCATTGAAGGAAATCGGGGCGAGCCTAGGCCACGACCTCCATTCCCAGCTGTGAAAGGTTTGTGGGATAGTCCAACTATTATTAACAATGTAGAGACCTATGCAAACATTCCCTCCATAATCCTCAAGGGAGCTGAGTGGTTTAATAAAATCGGTACAGAGAAATCCAAGGGAACAAAGGTATTTGCTATGGCTGGTAAGATTAATAATACTGGGCTGGTGGAAGTCCCTATGGGGACAACGTTACGAGAGTTAGTCTATGAAATCGGTGGAGGAATTCCTGGGAATAAAAAATTCAAAGCAGCACAAACAGGAGGCCCTTCTGGTGGGTGTCTAACAGAAGCAAATCTCGATACTGCTATGGACTATGATACACTACTGAGTCTGGGATCTATGATGGGTTCCGGTGGTTTAATTGTGATGGATGAGAACACCTGTATGGTAGATATTGCTCGGTTTTTCCTAGACTTCACCAAAGATGAGTCCTGTGGGAAATGCAGTCCCTGTCGCATTGGAACCACGCGTATGCTCCAGATCTTAGAACGGATTGTTAACGGTGAAGGTATACCAGAGGATATTGATGCCCTAGAGAAACTAGCGAGCTTTATTAAGGATACATCTTTATGTGGATTAGGCCAAAGTGCCCCGAATCCAGTGTTATCTACGTTACGTAATTTTAGAGACGAATACGAAGCCCATATTTATGACAAGCGGTGCCCGGCTGGGTCTTGTCAGGCTCTTATTCATTTTACGATCAATGCTGCGACCTGTATCGGTTGTGGTATCTGTGCCAAACATTGTCCATCATCTGCGATCGTAGGTGAACGGAAGAAGCCTTTTAGTATTTTAGACGATCAGTGTGTAAAGTGTGGAGTTTGTGTTCAAGAGTGTCCATTCCAAGCTATAGAAAGAAGGTGACGTCTAGTGAGTACTGTAACAGTAACAATAAATGGGCAAACCGTCGATGTACCTGTTAACACCACAGTGTTAGAGGCAGCTAAGCAAATCGGAATCGATATCCCGAAGCTATGTCATTTGAAAGATCTCAATGAAATCGGAGCTTGTCGCATTTGTGTAGTTGAAGTAGAGGGTCGTCGCAACTTGCCAGCGTCCTGTGTCTTACCTGTTGAAGAAGGGATGGTAGTGAAAACTCACTCCAAGCGAGTCTTAGAAGCTAGGCGGATGAATGTTCAGCTGATGCTATCTGTTCATCCCCAAGATTGTTTAAAGTGTGTTCGTAACCAAAATTGCCAGCTCCAAGCATTGACTCACGATTTAGGTGTGCGGGAAGGGTTCCCAGTGGATTACGATCCCACGCCTCTTGATCAAGGTGCCGTGATTCATAGAGATCCGAATAAATGTATTCTCTGTCGGCGTTGTGTTACTACCTGCGAGCAGGTTCAAGGTGTTACGATTCTTGGTGCCCTTGAGCGGGGGATTGAGACTGTTATATCACCTGCGTGGCATGGAAGCTTAGGTGATGTATCTTGTACTTTCTGTGGTCAATGTGTTCAGGCCTGTCCAGTGGGTGCTATTTATGAACGAAATGATACCCAGATTGTTTGGGATATGTTAAACAGTGAAGATTATGTAGTGGTACAAGTAGCACCTGCAGTGCGAACGGCTCTAGGTGAGGAATTTGGTTTGCCTGCTGGAACCGATGTGACGGGGAAAATGGTAACTGCTTTGCGTAGATTAGGGTTTAACAAAGTATTTGATACCAACTTTACAGCAGATGTAACCATTATGGAAGAAGGCCATGAATTGTTAGATCGCATTGGCAAACAAGAGTTACCCTTATTAACTTCTTGTAGCCCAGGATGGATTCGTTTTGTTGAAGAGCAGTATCCCCAATTGACGAAGCACTTATCCACCTGTAAATCTCCACAGCAGATGTTTGGTGCATTAGCAAAGACCTATTTGGCTAAAGAAGAAAAAGTGGATCCTAAAGTGATCAAAACTGTTTCTATTATGCCATGTACAGCTAAAAAGTATGAAGCAGAACGGCCAGAGATGAAGGATAGTGGCTTTCGGGACGTAGATGCCGTGCTTACTACCAGGGAACTGGCGTTGTTAATGAAGCAAGCAGGGGTGCAGTTAGATCGGCTACCAGAAGAGGAATATGATGCTCCCATGGGTATGTCTTCGGGAGCGGCCGTACTATTTGGTCAAAGCGGAGGCGTAATGGAAGCAGCTTTGCGTACCTTACTCGCTGCTTATCCAGAACGAGTAAAATTAGTGCAGAATGATGGTGTGTCTCAGGTGCTAATTGATGGTGAACAAGTAGAAGTCAAGGTCGTTAGTGGACTAAGCCAAGCTCGTCAGGTGTTAGAAGATATTGCGAATGGAAAGAATACGGCCCAATTTATCGAGATTATGGCTTGCCCAGGCGGATGTATCAACGGTGGTGGTCAACCAACTGTGATGGACCCAGAATTACGCCAGGATGTGATAGCAAAACGGCGATCGGCTATTAAGGATCTAGATAAAGCAGCCGCCATCGCTGGATCGCACGAGAATCCAGCGGTACAGCGTTTATATGAAACGTTCTTAGATCATCCATTGAGTAGTAAGTCCCATCATCTGCTGCATACTCAATATAAACCAAAAGTGCAGGATCCTGTGAAAAACTCTCATTATGACCATACAGGAACTGGAGCTAATTAGCGATAAAAAAGAGATCCTTGTAGTGGGGATCTCTTTTTGCTTAGCACCTGTTCTTGGTGAACTCTATAGTTTAGCGTTCGCCAATTATGCGTACTTCCGGTTCTAGATCAACACCGAATTGGGCCCTGATGGTTTCTTGAATATACTCAATTAAGTTCAAGACGTCTTGAGCTGTAGCACCACCTTTATTTATGATAAAGCCCGCGTGTTTTTGGGATACCTGGGCTCCTCCAATACTGTAACCTTTGAGATTGGCTTGTTCAATCATAGGTCCCACATAGTGACCAGTAGGACGCTTAAACGTGCTACCAGCACTAGGGTATTCTAAGGGCTGACGGTCACGACGTCGTTCTTGGAAGTCCTCCATTTTTTCATAG
>SKHL01000149.1 GCA_007116995.1 Limnochordia bacterium | reverse complement strand
GCTACCGACGCCGACGCCGCCACGACGGTGCGCGAGCGCCGCCAGCGCCGCGAGGGCGCACTCGCCGGGGCCTCCGCAGAGCGCCGCCCGATCAACATTTTCGACCTCGTGGACTATTGAGCCACGGGGGCAACAACGACAACGACAACGACAACGGAGAAAAAACCATGGGATACACGACAACGACAACGGAAGAACGGGCCGCGCAAGCGGCGGAGAAACGCAGCGGCCTGGAGGCTGACCTGGCGGCGCTCGTCGAGCGCATCGCCCGGCACCAGGACGCCCTCGGCCTTGGCGACGACGAGTTTGTGAGCCGCTACAGCAGCTACCTGCGGAGCGTGCGCACCTGGCGCTACCGCCTGCGCAGCGGCGACTTCAGCGAGGTCTCGGTGGCGCGGGTTTTGCCACGCCTGCGCATCCTGGTGCGCGAGATCGACGGCTCGGGCGAGCTGGGGGATGGCTACTTTGAGAGTATGCCCGTTTACGGGCAGTTCCGCCGCCGCCTGGCCAAGCTGCAGGGGCAGCGGACGGACCGGCGGGTGATGCTCTTCGTCGCGCACACGGGCTGCGGGAAGAGTGCCTGCGCGAAGATCGCGCGGGATAAGGACCCGAAGAACGTCGTCCACGTCGAGCTGGTGCGCGACGCGAAGGACCGCCCGATCCGCATCCTGAACCTAATGATCGCCGCCCTCGGCGGCGAGGTCGCGCTGACGGCGGAGGGCGCGATGCGCACCGCCCTGGCGCTCCTCGCGCAGGGGAAGACGGTGATCATCGACGAGGCTCACTACGGTGGCGGCGTGCTCCTCGCCCTGATCAAGAGCCTGGTCGACCAGACGCCGAGCCGCTTTGTGCTGATGGCCTTCCCTACACTCTGGCGGCGGCTCCTGCGGCAGAGTGACGAGACTTTCTCCGAGGCTCAGCAGCTTTTTGGCCGCTGCATGAAGCCGATCTTTACGGACTATGAGGATGGCACGACCCGCGACAACGTGGCCGAGCTGCTGCGCCGGGGCCTGGGCCTCGGCGCGGAGGCGGCGGACACGGCAGCCGCCCTCCTCCCCCTGGCGCGGAAGAACGGCAACCTGCGCTTCATCGCCGACTTGATCGACGAGGCCGATGCCCTGGCGAGCGAGCGCAGCATCGAGCCCACGAGCGTGGGCCTGCTCGATCTCGCCCGCGCCCTCGCCCAGGAAGGAGGGCACGCGGGATGAACACCACCCTCGAACCCCCCACTCGCAGCGAGGCCGACACCCTGCCCGAGCGACTGAGCAACCTCGAGCGCTTCGTGAACAAGCTCATCGAGATGCTGACGCGGGAGCGCATGACACAAAATGAAATCACCCCGTGGGTTTACCAGCTCCGCGCTGAAGTGCGCGATACGAAGGCGGCCTGGGAGGCGGCGCAGACGCCCCGGGTGCGGATACTACCGAATGCTTTTGGCGGCTACGGCATGTGCGCCGCGAATGATCCGGCGCATGCCCTCTTCTCGACCCGCTGGGGCGGGCCGGTGGGCGTCGGCCCGGATGTGTGCGGCAATTTCGCATGCCCCGCCGACGCCCGCCGCCGCGCCCGGCAAAATGGATGGGAGGTGGTGGAATGACAACCCCCCTCACCAACACCCAGAAGGGCGACATCTGCCGGGCTGCGAAGGCCGCGTGGAAGGTCTGGCCGGAGCGGGAGGACTATTGCGGGGGGCTCAACGCCGACGTGCCCCGGCACCGCCTCTTCGACGCCTGGCGGCGCGAGGAGCAGGAGCGGGCCTGCGGGCTCCGCAGCCTGACGACGGCGACGCAGGCGCACTTCGCCCCGATCATGGCGCACTTCAGCGCCCTGGCGACGCCTGGCGAGGCGACCGCGCTGACCGGCTACTGGCTGGGCCGCGCGGCGGAGGAGGAGCGCAACCGCGTGCTCCACCTCCTTCGCACATCCACCCTCGAACGCAAGCTCGCTTACCCCGGCTACCCGGAGGCCATCTGCCGCAAGCAATACCGCTGCGGCCTCGGCGGGGCCACCGAAAAGCAGCTCTGGCGGCTCCTTTACACCGTCCGCTCACGCCGCAAGGCAGGCGGGGGAAAATGCTGAAAAACTGAAATGCTGAAAACCTGAAATTATTATGAGTGAAGAAACTACAATCATCCCCGAGGGCTACCGCCAGGACGCCCTTGGCCGCCTCGTCCCTGTCGGTCAAATTAAGCCGCTGGACCTGATCCGCGACGACCTCGTGACCCGGCTGGTCGCCCGGGCAAGTGAAATCCGCCGGGCAAACGCCGACTTCCGCACCAAGACGCTCGACGAGATCGAAGCGTTTGTCTCGCTGAGCGCCGCCGAATACGGCGTCGAACTCGGAGGGAAGAAGGGCAACCTGACCCTCACGACCTTCGACGGACGCTACAAGATACAGCGAGCTATCCAGGAGCGCATTACGTTCGACGAGCGCCTCGGCACCGCCAAGGCGCTGATCGACAAGTGCGTGACGCGGTGGGCTGAGGGCTCGCGTGCGGAGCTCATCACCCTCGTGACCGATGCCTTCCAGGTCGACAAAACGGGCCGCATCTCGACGCAGCGCATCCTCTCCCTCCGGAAGCTCGATTTTGCCGATGCAGACTGGAAGCGGGCGATGACGGCGATTGACGATGCCATCACCGTGGCCTCGAGCAAGACCCAGCTCCGGATCTACGAACGCGATGCCCGCGGCGAATACCAATACATCAACCTCGACCCCAACGCCGGATGAGCAGCGAAACTGAAAACTGATAACCGAAAACCGGAAACCGAAACCATGACCCCCATCGACTACCGCAACGAAACCTTTGCCTCGCTGGAAGGCCGCCTGCGCGGGCAGCGGGCCGCCGTGCTCGCCGCCTGGCGGGAGCATGGCCCCTGCACGACGGAGGAGCTGGCAGAGCGGGCAGGGATGTCGATCCTGACGCTGCGGCCGCGCACGACAGAGCTGGTGCAGATGGGCTTTGTCCGGCTATCCGGGGATGAGCGCTCGACGAAGGGCGGCACCTACCGCGCCGCGAGCTACGCCGAGACGCTCGACCACTTTCACACAAACCGCCGCGAGGCGATGGACCCTCAGCTGCACCTGGAGCTATGAGTGAGGCCACCCAAACCCTGATCGCCAGGCTCCGCCGCAACGGCGGACCGCTCGCCACGGCGGCGGCGGACTGCATCGAGTCGCTCCTACTGGAGGTCGCCAAATTGCAGCGCCCCCCCTCGAAGACGCGGGACCTGCACCCGCTGCGGCGGCGGTTGATCCTGCTCTTCCAATCCCGCATCATGTCGGCGACGCGGGACCGGCGGGAGGATACCGCCTGGGCGCGGATCGCGAAGATCGTAAAGGAGGAGGACGTCGCCGCCCTGGAGCGCTTCTACCGCGCCCGCGAGGCGACGGATTCGGATGAGACCTGGTCGCGCAAAAAGAACATCCTCACGCTCCTCAACCAATACGTCACGCAAGTCGAACTCGCGCACACCTGGGCAGACAAGCGCCGGGGGGGCGCGGCGGGGCCCCGCGCCGCGAAGCCCGCGATCCCGGAGCCGGAGGGCTGGCAGGCCCGCGCCGTCGGGGCGCTCGGTGAGCGCAGTTGGGACTATGTATGCCGGTTCTACCCGGAGGAGGCGGCACAATTGGCGCAGGAGGGAGGTAACGATGAGTGACCACACCCTCCCCGGCACGATCGAGCTGATCGGCGGCCCCGCCGACGGTGCCCTTGTCGAAGCGCCGGAGGGCTGGCCGCTCCTCCCCCATGCCGCGATTCAGTGGCGGGGGGCGACGCTCTTTTACGCGCCGGAGCTGAAGAGCCGGCGCACAGCCACCTTCCTCAAACAGGAAGGCGAGTTTACTGAGGAGGAGGGCGCGCGCAAATGAACGCCGCCCTCTCTGGACACTTTCGCCCAAGCTGCGACGTAAAGCGCTGGGGTGGGGTCAATACCGGTGTGCGATTTACACGCCATGACTACGCGCGGGCTTTTTGTTTTTCACCGCCCGGAAAGGCTGCGGAAGCGGCAGCCTCCCACCCCAGTGCCCAATTTCCCACCACCACCACGACCCACGGAATATGAGCGACCATAACACCACCACCACCGCCCCCGCCCAAACAGCGGCCCGCCCGGAGGTCCACCCGGCCCTCGACCCGGACGACCTCCTCGAGATCGAGCCCGGCAAGTTTGCCCGCGCGACCGAGCTTACGCCCCTGCCCAAGGTCGCCCAGCTCGACTGGGTGCGGGCGGGCGGCGGGCAATGGCGACCAAAACTGCGCTACCTCGGGCGCAACGTGCGCCTGAGCCAGCAGAATGTCGACGCGCTGAACCTCGGCGTGCCCTCGCGCACGATCCTGCGGCTGGTGCGGGCAGGCTTCGTCGACGGCTACAAAGTGGCCCCGCAGACGTGGGTCTTTTCCCTCGAGAGCTACCTCGCCCACGTCGAGGCGGTCGAAGACGACCCCGACTTCTGGGAGCCGGACAACCCGGACAACAACCTCGCCCGCTACCGCAAGGCCCTCCTCGGCGGTGCCCCCGACTATGACTACACCGCCGAAAAAACCCGCTGATATGGATACGCCCGAAAAACGCCGCTCTGAGGCCGCCAAGGCCCTGCGCGATGCCTACGACGCGGAGCCCGAGAAAGACAGGCTGCACACCGTTGCCAAGCTTCTGCACAGGCTTTGCAGCGAGACACCCGCCCGGCAGTATTACACGGCCTTCCACCTGGGCTACCAGCTGGACGAGTGGAAGGGTGTGATCATCGACCTGCCCGACGGGCAGACCTCCCTGCTCTTTGCGGCGGATGGCACCCGCGAGCTCGAGCGCGCGGGGGAAGGTTGCTGGATCGACCGGCAGCTGGATATCCGCATCTTCGACGACCGGAGCCGCGCTCTCTCTTATATAAGGGGGTGTGCCGAGGGCGCGATCCACTGCGCCCGCAAGCGAATCGCCGAAGCGGAGGCATACCTGGCCACATTATGAGTAAACCACCCCCCTACCTTTTCCGCGCCGTGCCCGCCGCTGAGGCGGCGGCCTTTCTCCTGGAGAAGCCCGCGATCTCGCGAGCCGTCTTCGACGAGTTGTTACCCGACCTGCAGGCCCGGGCCTTCATGGTGACCGAGATCGAAGCCGCCGACGTGCTGCAGAGCCTGAAGGAAACGCTCGCCAAGCTGCCCGCCGGGGGCGACTGGAAGACGATCCGCACCGAGCTGGCCGCGCAGATCTCGCCCTGGTTGAGCAGCCCCGAGGCGGCGGCGAAGCGGGCGGAGCTGCTCCTGCGCCACCACGGGCTCGCCGCTTACCAGGTCGCGCAAGGGCGGCAGATCGAGGAGCACGCGGATGTCTTCCCTTACCTGCAATACGTCGCCACGCGCGACGGGCGGGTGCGCGACGGGCACGATGCGCTCAACGGCATCATCCTGCCCGTCGACGACCCCTTTTGGCTCGACCACATGCCGCCGTGGGAGTGGAACTGCCGCTGCCAGGTCATCCAGGTCAGCCGCGCCCGCTATGCGCAGATCGCCGAGCGCGACGCCGCCCGCCCGCCGGAGGAGCGGCAGATCCTCGACGAGCCGACGCGAGAGCGCATGAACCGCGAGAAGGTGCTCACCCGCACCCGCGGGCTCGGCACCGGCACCGAGCCCGGCGAGCGCCCCGGCATCCCGACCCGCGTCGACCTGCGCACCGCCCGCGACCGCGCCGGAACCTCCGGCCCGGCCACGACAAAAGACCTTCGCATGCCGCTCGACACAATCCGCGAGCGCTACGACGCCGACGTATGGGCACACTTCGAGGCGCGGGCCAAAGCCCGCCGCCTGGACGATGGGCGCACGCTCTGGGACTGGGCGAATGAATCAGCTCTGGCACAGCCGGAGCGCAACCAGATACCGACAGCATGAAAAACTCCACCGCTCCGGCTGTTGTCCAGCAGCGCCTTGTTCGCAGATTTCCTATCGACTTCCGCTCCATCGCGGCAGAAACGGGCTGCAGCAAGGGAACCATCGGCCACAATTCGATTTTCGGCTGGCACGTCCAAAACGGCAACGGCCCAGCCGACTTCTGCGCCTTCACTCCGCCTGAAATCGCCGACGGTGAAACCCTCCGTATCGAAGGC
>SKHL01000171.1 GCA_007116995.1 Limnochordia bacterium | reverse complement strand
TCTTTTCAAGCAAGTAATATGCCAAAATCTAGCTAAATAGACGTATAAACTGCGAGGAAGTCGTACAGTGATAAAAAACGTAGTTGTCCGAAGGATCGTCAGATAGATCATGCATTACATACGAAAAGAAGCACTCTGCTAGACCATGAGTGCTTCTTTTTTATTAGACATCCTTACGGCTTTCTAACGGTCTGGCCACTCCGCTCTGCACAAAAAATAGTCTAGCTTTACTAATCCGGTTTTTGGGCTTTTGTCATAAGGTATAATAAGCAAGAGATTCAACCCTAAAGGAGGATTAACATGAGAAAAAGGTCAAATGCCAGACTAAGTCCTGCTAGTGCACCCCCATATTACACAAACTATGATTATTACTACAATATGGTTAATATATTCCGCAACCCAATCGCTCTAGACTATAACGCCTACGATGATAGACGAAAAGAACATGGATTCCGTTGGTCACACATATGGGGCCCATTTTTCGAACACTAGTTATATGGTTTCTGATCATTTCAAAGGGACAGTTCGTGTGCTAACTGTCCCTTTGCCTTAATTGTCTTTCAAATAGCGATTAAACCAGCTTGTAATCTCTTCTAATCTTCGAATACGATGCTTGGGTTTACCACTGCGACTTAATTCATGATTCTCCCCACGAAACATACACAGTCTCGACTCCACTCCATGGTACTTTAGGGCGGTAAACATCTGTAACCCTTCCACTAGCCAACAGCGGTAATCTTCTTCAGAATGAATAAACAGTGTGGGTGTCTGCACCTGATCTGCATATTTCAGCGGCGAATAGTCCCAGAGCGCTTCCTGATCGGACCATGGCATTCCAGCCATCTGATCCTCCACAAAAAAGTAGCCTATGTCCGCTGTGCAAGCCATGGAAACCCAATTAGAAATGCTTCGCTGGGATACCGCAGCCTTAAAACGCTGGGTGTGTCCAATAATCCAGTTGGTCATATAACCACCGTAGGATCCCCCGGTTACGCCTAATTTGTCTTGATTCATACTAGGATAGTGCTCCAGGACTGTATCAGTAAATGTCATGATGTCCTGGTAATCAATAGTCCCATACTTTCCCCGAATATCAGCATAGGTATTTCCCTTGCCATCACTACCCCGGGGATTGCAGAAGAAAACAAAGTATCCTTGATTCGCCCAATATTGCATCTCATGATAAAAAACTGCCCCATATACTGTTTTCGGACCTCCATGAATCGTCAAAATCGCTGGGTAGGATCGGCTCGCCTCCCAGCCAATGGGTTTGATCACCCAACCATCAATGGTGACCCCTGTTTCTGTTTGACAAGAGATAGGCTCAAGTGGAGCCAGGCTTCTATTGCTTAAGACCTGATCGTTAAAATGGCTTACCTGCTTTTCCCCGTCCCTCTCCAGTGAATAAAGCTCTTGTAACGCTAATCCGCGTAGCCCAATTAACCAAACTTTATCTTGATACACGGCATAGGAATCTACAGTCCCTCCAGCTGTGGTAAGCTGCTCTCTGTGACCATCTATATTTATTCGACTTAGATAGGAACTAGCGCCTTCTGTGGTCACATAATATAGGTGCCCTCCAGCTACTTTTACCGACTCCGAATTCCCATATTTACAATCTGAACCCACGGAGTTCCAAGTACTTATCTGGAAGTCTGGAGTGAGTAACTGCTGCTGGCCGCCATCTCCGTCCACTAGATAAAACCGAGAGTTCTCGTTCAATCCATACCGTTCCATGTCATTAGCCCGACAGATAATTTTTGTGTCTGTGATAAACCGAGGATCTTCATAAACAAAGTTCTCCGCTGAGGTCAACTGGTGCAACGAGCAATCAGAAATGCTTAGCAGATATAGCGCGTTTGTTACCGGCTGCCTTCCGCAAAACCGTTTACCAGTCAAAACAACCTTTGACCTATCACTATTTAGATCCATATCCTCAATATGCAGTTGACCATCAGTGAGCGATTCCCACTGCCCTGCGCCTATATCCATTAAATAAAGACGACTACGATTGCGGCTTACGAAGCCTTCTCCGTTACTCCAATAAGGGATTTCTTCTAACACCTGATAATCCTCGTTCTCCTTACGCCGTTTACATTCCTCTTCCCGATCCTCTTTGGGAATATATTCCAACGGAGGAGTATCCCGATTATAGGTGGCAAGGAATAGAAAGCGCTTGTGATCTAACTGCTTAATCTGATTAACGATAAAGGGAATTCGAAACGCCTCTTGCGCTTCTCCCCCTAATATATTAATCCGGTAGAATACAGTAAATTCGGCTCCGTCCATTTGATGCTTTTTGTCTTTTTCATCTCGAATAGATGAGAAAAGGATGTGCTCACTATCGTCTAACCAAATAAACCCCTTTTCCTGGTTAAAGGAGGTTAATTGGAGTAGCCGCTGGGTTTTGACACTGTAAACCCAAAGATTCGATGCATAATTATTGTCATCAAGATTCGCCTTGTGAGTGACAAAACAGAGGTGATCACCATCAGGGCTAGCGGCTAGCCCCGACAGAAAATGGTAGTTAGCAAAATCATTAACTGGAATTCGTTCCATCTGCATTCTCCTCCTTATGCCGTACTGCTGGCAAAGTCGATGCTCCTAAAGGAAAGACTGCATACTGTGGATTATCCGCTACCGTTGCAAATGCGTCCGCTAATGCCTGCTTATGGTCATGGTAGAGCTCTAACCCAACTAACTGGCTTTCTCCAAAACCATGATCGCTGACCAAATAAATGCCAATGGATTTAGCCACCATAGCTATGGCTGCTGCTTTATGTCCACCGAGTATGAACTCCTGTTGGATGTCAGCTAGTAACTGGTCACAGCTCTTACCCGACGTTAACCATTGCTCAAAGGCACTACTACCAAAACCTTCTTCACAGCGAGCTAATAAGATCATAATGCCTCCTGGACGAATAACATTGGCAATATTGTCCAAGGCCTTCTGGGCCTGATAGAGATTAATATCCTTTGGGTTTCCACCTGCACTCACAATTGCTATATCCACTTTCTCAGGCATGATCACCATACCTGACTGGGTTAAATACTGGCATAACTGGCGATGAGCTAGGGTGACATCACCAGCTGCTGCAGCCATAATTTGATGGGTTTCACTAACAACCACGTTTAAAATGAACTCCACTCCGACCATGGCTACGCCTTCTTCTAAATCCTCACGCACGGGATTTCCTGTTAAAGAAGCCGCCACAGCTGAATCTTTGATCATATGTGCATGGTTGGCATTAACAGTGGTTGCAGATGCTATCCCCGGAATAATAGCTTTGGCCCCTCCGGAAAAACCAGCAAAATAATGAAACTCTACATTCCCCAAACAAATACGTACATCTGCTTCTACTACTGGACGAAACACCTGGACTAGCGTTCCACGCTTCGTAGTCCCGATGGTGATGACATCATCAATATCATGATTAAGCACAGTAATCCGGCGGTAAATCTCCTCGCCAACGGCTTCCTGTAATTCCGCCGCGCTCATCTTGCGGTGTAATCCTAGTGCGACCACAATGGTGATATCCGCATCGACAATGCCGGCTGTATTCAATTGGGCTAACACAGGTGGTAACATTACATCACTAGGACAGGGGCGAGTTAAATCACTGATCACAATAACTACCTTCTGTCCCACAGTCACTAACTCGCTTAATGGTTTAGAACCAAACGGCTGTTCAAGTGCTTGATGAATTAGGGTCAGCGAATCAGCCTCCACATCGTCACGCACAGGCAGAAAGGTTCCCTGATAACCAGAACTCGGCGCTGCCACTTCCATAGTCGTCTCTCCATAGGGCAACATGAATTTGGGCATAGTTGACATCCTCCACTCAATACGGAATAATAAAGGTGGCATAAGCCACCTCTGCCTAAAACTCCATTGTAGAAGCTCGCAGCACCCCATCTATTTGTCTAATCTGGTCTAAAATATCGTTGCTTATCTCGCTATCCACACTGACGAGAGATACCGCTTTTTCCCCTTTTCTGTTTCGACTCCATTGCATGGCAGCTACGTTAATGTTGTTAGCCCCTAGGATAGTACCAACCTTACCGATGATACCTGGTTTGTCTGTGTTCTGAATAGCAATAATATGGGCTGTGGGCTCAAAGTCTAGCTTGTACACGAAAAAGTCGACTAAAAGCATTTCTTCCTTGGCAAAAATCGTACCCGAAACACTAAGCTCCTTCTCTCTGGTAATAAAGCGGACTGTAATCATATTTGTGTATTTGTCTAGATCGCTACTTTTGCTTTCTGTCAGCTTAATACCCATGCTCTTAAGGATCAGCTCAGCGTTGACATAATTTACTCTATCCTTAATCACTGGCTCAAGGAACCCTTTTAAGACAGACAGCGAAATCATTTCCGTATCTTTCTCTGCTAGATCACCACTGTAGATTATCTCTAGCGCTTGCACGGTCTCTCGCTCTGCTTGATAATAGATTTTTCCTAATATCTCCCCTAAATCCAAATAGGGCCTCAACTCAACCATATCCGCAGCTTTAATTGGAGGCATATTAACAGCTGCCACCATTGCCCCCTGCAAAGCTCCAGCCACTAATTGGGCTACTGCCGTACCCACATTATAGTTTGCTTCCTGGGTTGATGCCCCTAAGTGAGGCGTAATAACTACATTATCCAACTCCAGCAGCGGATTCTCAAAGGTCTGCTCTTCAGGAGCTTTATCGTAACTAGGTTCTGGATCGAGTACATCGATTCCCGCACCAGCTACATGTCCGGCCTTAATGGCATTGTAGAGAGCTTTCTCATTAATTAAGCCTCCTCGTGCCGCATTGACAATCCGGACACCTTTTTTACAAATAGCCAGTTCTTTTTCACCAACCATACCATAGGTTTCTATTGTTTTTGGTGTGTGTATGGTAATCAGATCAGCCTGTCGTAACAATAGATCCAGTGTTTCGCATTTTTCCACACCCACCTTCTTAAACTTCTCGTCAGTGATATAGGGATCATACGCTACCACCTTCATATTACAACCCTTCAATCTTGAAGCGACGATGGAACCAATCCGACCAAGACCGATAATGCCTACTATTTTCTTGTTCAGCTCGTTGCCAATAAAGGTGCTGCGACGAAAATCTCCGCTCTTACCACGACAATCGGCTTGGGGAATATTACGGAAAATACAAAAGGCTAACCCGATAGCTAACTCAGAGGCTGCCATGGTATTGCTCTCAGGTGTATTTACTACAATAATCCCTCTGCGTGTACAACTAGACAAGTCGATATTATCGGTCCCGTTACCAGCTCGACCCACTACCTTTAGGTTTTCGCCCTTCCCTAGTAAGTCCTGATCAATTTGTGTCACACTACGAACAATAATCGCATCGTAACAATGAACAATTGTTAATAGCTCATCTCTAGATAGACCAAGTTTGACATCGACATCAAACCCTTCAGCCCTTAGAAAATCTATTCCTTCACTGGCTATTTTTTCAGTCACAATCACTCTCATCTTATAACTCCCCCTAGCATAATAACGTATCCCTTAGCTCAGTAGAAAACCACTCAGCTCACCTAAGATTAGAAAGGAAAATAACCCAATACGAACTATTTGTCCGTTATTATACCCTATCTTCTACGAAAAGCAAACAGACTCCTTTTTAGTTTTTGGTTAAGAAAAACATATAGTCCCATCTTTCAGAGTAAAAACCTATACTTTCTGATTTGGCAAAAAAAGATAGGGTCTCCATCTAACTGATATGGAACCCCTATCTCCTAGCCTAGTATAAATTCATCTAGTCACCAGCCTTGCGTAACTGCTTAACCTTCTCAAGCAGGTAGCATGCAGCCTTGTGATCGTCATCTACTTGATAAAACCCAGGTTCTACTTGCTGTGAAAAGCAGACTCTCAGGGTATCTTTGGTCACTTTCATACTTATAACTGCTCCACCCATGGTTATATTGTGCTGATCCATCATATACCGAGCGAAGTCTTGCAGCGTCATCCATTGATTTTTATCAGTAATGGCTGCCTTAATCAAAAGATCTAAGCCATCAACAGTTAACGATGTGATTGCTTGAGTAACACTGAGATAGGCCGCAGGTACATTTCCTTGCTCCTTTGCTCGATCGATAAT
>SKHL01000142.1 GCA_007116995.1 Limnochordia bacterium | reverse complement strand
TTTATTTATCATTTTGCCACCTCTGCTTCGTTAATTTCCGCTAAAATTCTTGCAAAAGCCTGGCTGGGATGGGGATCGGCCAAAATTGGACGGCCAATCACCAGATAGTCACTACCTGCCTGAATAGCATCTTTCGGTGTCATTACTCGTTTTTGATCTTGTACGCTATCACCAGCCGGGCGCACTCCCGGGGTAACCGTGATGAGATCTCCCCCAAGTGTGGATCTAACCTTCGTTACTTCTTGTGGGGAACAGACCACTCCGTGAAGGCCAGCCTGCTTAGCTAGATTTGCATAGTGAAGTACACAATCTTCCACTGTTCCCTGGATCTTCAACTGTTGGTTTAGCATGCTCTGATCAGTACTTGTCAGCTGGGTCACCCCGATTAACAAAGTATCGCCAGTTACCGCTGCTCGTGCTCGCTGCATCATCTCTAAACCCCCTGCACAATGCAGATTCAGAATATCGCAGCCTAGCTTGCTGAGGGTACTGATTGCCCCATACGCTGTATTTGGTATATCATGGATCTTTAAATCTAAGAATACCTTCAGCCCCATATCTTTCACCGTGGCGATTAAGTCGGGTCCTGTACTATAGAACAATTCCATCCCCACTTTTACAAATTGAGCTTGCGGTATCTGGCTTAATACTTCAACCACCTGTTCCTTACTACGCAAATCTAGAGCGATAATAATTCTCTCTGCATTACGCATAAGCACACCCCCGAATATCATTTAGATTAGCAATTCCATTATCTTCCATGAACTGAGACATTTCCTTGATTATCGTAGGACACGCATAGGGATCAGTGAAATTCGCCGTTCCAACCATAACAGCAGTAGCTCCTGCCATAATAAACTCGATCCCATCCTCACCTGTGTAAATACCCCCCATACCAATTATGGGAATTGTAACTGCTTGAGCTACTTCATACACCATCCGGATCGCCACAGGTTTAATCCCAGGCCCTGATAGTCCACCAATCTTATTGGCAAGTACAGGTCTGCGCGTAGTTAAATCGATCTTCATTCCAATCAAAGTGTTAATTAAGCTGATTCCATCAGCTCCCCCTTGCTCTGCGGCCACTGCCATATCCCGAATACTTGTTACATTCGGAGATAGCTTAACGAATACTGGCAGAGTGGAAACCCGTTTTACTTTCTCAACCAAGTTCGATAAAACCTGGGGATCCACCCCGAAGCTAATTCCACCACATTTCACATTCGGACAGGAAACGTTTAATTCTATGGCCTGAGCTAGACCACTATCAGAAATTCCTGCTACCACCTGGCAATACTCATCCTCTGTTTGTCCTGCCACATTCACAATAATGGGAACATCATGTTTGGCTAGCCAGGGTAAGTCATGGTTAAGCACCTGGTCCATACCGGGATTCGCTAGACCAATCGCATTTAGCATTCCGCTCCGCACTTCCGTGACGCGAGGAGTCGCGTTGCCAAACCGAGGTTTCAGCGTCGTAGCTTTTACCACTACGGCCCCTAGTTGGTCTAGAGGATAATACTTAGCATACTCCTTACCAAAGCCAAAGCATCCCGATGCTGGCATCACCGGATTTCGAAGTTCCAAACCAGCCATACATACCCGAAGATTTCCTTCACTCATAAGGCCACCTCCTGCCAGGGAAAGACAGGTCCGTCTATGCAGATTCGCTTCGCACTTTGTTGATTCTCACTACTACAGACACAGCCATAACAAGCCCCCACACCACAGGCCATCTTTTCTTCTAAGGAAACATACCCTTGTGTAGATGTGCCTCTAAACTGTTCCCTTATGGCCCGGAGCATGGCCATAGGGCCACAGGAATATAAATACTGCCATACCTTCCCGGTAGCTTTCATCTTACCAAGCGTATCTGTTACATAACCAGCCTGACCCAGCGATCCATCTTCGGTGGTAATGGTTACCTCACCTAGTTGATTGAATCTATCTAGCCAAAAACAATCAGCTTGGTGCCGGAAACCGAGTACCATTTGGATATTATTGCTCTTTTCATTTAGTTCACTAGCCAATTGATATAGGGGAGGTATCCCAATACCACCACCTACGATAAGAATAGACTTGCCTTGAACAATGGGAAACCCTGTCCCTAAAGGACCGAGTATATCCAGATCGTCACCTACACGCCTTCCGCTAAGCCACTTCGTTCCGTCTCCAACAACCCGAAACACCAGGGTTAGTCGCTTGTTCTCTTGATCCACGGCTGCAATACTAATGGGACGACGTAAAATGTGATCATAACCTGTACCAATGCGAATATTGACAAACTGGCCTGCATTTACCTGTTCATAGGGAAACGAACCTACAAAGCTAAGTTCCCAAATATCTGGGGATACGTGCATTATTTTATCCACTCGAACTATCATCATATCCCTCCCTCGTTTTTGTATCCAAAATCCTTGTCAACTATAAGCTAGGATAACAATGGTTCAAGCCATATCTCGCGATCTTCTACTACACTAAGATACGCTTTCGCTGTATCAAGAGAGGTAAAGCATAACACCCCATTTTCCACAGCTGCACTGCGGATCTGAAAACCATCTCGCTGGGGTTGTTTTCCCTTGGTAAAAGTATTTATCACCATATCCACGGATCCACGTTTAACAATATCTAAAATATCACTAGCTTCATTAAGTTTAGGCACTACTTGAGGTCGAATACCATGGTCTAAGAGTACGGCGGCAGTCCCACGAGTGGCTACGATTTCCATGCCTAATCTAGCTAGTGCGAGGGCTAGCCCTATCACCTCTTGCTTATCCTTATCCGCTACTGTGATTAGCACCCGTCCTTGAGTTGGCATCCAGATTTTCGCTGCAATAAATCCCTTATACAGTGCTTTTTCCACATTCTTACCTCGACCCATCACTTCACCGGTGGATTTCATCTCGGGGCCTAAGGTTACTTCCATTCCCTTTAGTTTAGCAAAAGAAAATACAGGCACCTTAACCGCTACCACATCCGATGATACTTGGGAGAGTCCTAAGTAGCCTAAGTTGACAAGCTTCATCCCTAAGGCCACATAGGTAGCTAATTGTGCTAAGGAGATACCTGTTGCTTTACTGAGAAAAGGCACTGTTCGCGATGAACGAGGGTTCACCTCTAGTACAAACAGGTCTCCCTCTGAGATGACAAATTGGATATTAATAAACCCCTGGACACGAAAATGACGAGCAATCTGCTCCGTGTAGGCAAATATCCGTGCTTTCATGTCCGCTGATATGGACTGGGAAGGAAAGATGGCGATAGAATCACCAGAATGTACCCCAGCTCGCTCCAAGTGTTCCATAATCCCTGGTACAAACACATTATCCCCATCACTGATCGCGTCCACCTCTATTTCAATACCGGGCAGATAATTATCAATGAGTAACGGGTATCCCTTGGTTCCGGTAAACGCTGCTAGGTAGTCTTGTAGCTCCTGTTCACTGTTGACCACTTCCATTCCCCGTCCCCCTAATACATAGGAAGGACGAACCACCACAGGATAGGTTAGTTGGCTAGCTAATCCGACTGCTTCTTCCATAGACGCTGCAGTTTGGCCAGCTGGTCTCGGGATCTTCAATTCTTCCATAGCTGCATCAAATCGCTGTCGGTCTTCCATTCCAGCGATATCCTTCGCACTCGTTCCCATAATCTTCAGGCTTTCCGAATCAAGAAAGTTGACTAAGTTTATCGCCGTCTGCCCACCGAACTGGACCAGTATCCCTTGGGGATTTTCGACTTGAATCACTTCCCAGACATCCTCTTCGGTCAGTGGTTCAAAATACAGGCGATCTGACGTATAACTATCAGTAGAAACAGTCTCTGGATTATTATTTATCACAATGGACTGATAGCCCTTATTGGCGATAGCCCAAGCGGCGTGAACTGTTGAGTAGTCAAATTCAATTCCCTGACCGATTCGGATAGGACCTGCTCCTAAAACAACAATCGCACGTTTATCTTGGGCCGTCTGAATTAACTGAGACTCCTTATTATACGAGGAGTAATAGTAGGGTAAAGCACCGGCTTCAACCCGGCAATAGCTTGGTCGAATTCCTTTCGTTACTCGCAGATCCCGGATGATCGTGTGAGAAACATCGAAACAGGCTCCAATGGTACTATCACTAAAGCCTAGTTTTTTTGCCTTTAATAATAGATCCTCAGTAAGATCCGCTTGGCTTACTAGTTCTTGATGCGTGTCTACTATTTCTTCAATCACATCTAAAAAAAATGGATGAATGCTAGTTAAGTGGTTTAGTTCAGCCACGCTATATCCACGGTTTAAATACTCCACTAATAGAAATAACCGTTGATCATCGGGGTTTCGTAAACGCTCTTCTAAGATAGGTTGGGAGATAGATGAAGGAAAGGAGAATAATGAATCCCAGTCTAATTCTAAGGATCGGACAGCTTTTTGTAACGATTCTCCCAATGTGGCTCCAATAGCCATTACTTCTCCAGTGGCCTTCATTTGTGTTCCTATCCGCCGGTTAGCAGTCGGAAATTTATCAAAGGGCCAACGGGGAATCTTAGTAACCACATAGTCCACTGCGGGACGCTGATCTGCCTTTAATTCTTGCAGAGAAAACCCTAGACTTATTTTCGAAGCTACTCGTGCGATAGGATACCCTGTGGCCTTGGAGGCTAACGCCGATGAGCGACTAACTCTAGGATTTACTTCAATTACATAATAGCATCCATCGTCATCTAAGGCTAACTGTACATTACAACTACCCACAACACCTAGGGCATTCACAATAGTAATAGCAGCAGTTTCTAGCGACTCCTTTTCTTGTGCTGTTAAAGTCTGGCATGGTGCTACTACCACACTATCTCCAGTATGCACACCCACTGGATCGATATTCTCCATATCACAAACAATAACAGACTTTCCTAGATGATCTCGGATTACCTCATACTCGACCTCTCGTAATCCGGCTATGCTTTGTTCTAATAACACCTGGCGGATGGGACTTTGTCGCAATCCTGTTACAACAGAATTCTGTAATTCCTCCATTGTTGATACTAAGCCTCCACCAGTACCGCCTAAGGTGTAGGCCGGCCGGACAACTACCGGGAGTCCGACTTCCTCTACGAACGCATCGGCCTCTGCTAGTTTTTCCACTATACAGCTTTTAGGTACCGGTTGAGCAAGTTCCTTCATGATCCGGCGGAATTCGCTGCGATCCTCTGCTAACTTAATTGCTGCCACATCCGTACCTAGGATAGGGATATTCGTCTTCTCCAATATACCCGTCTTCTCCAATTCCATCGCTAGGTTTAACCCGGTCTGACCTCCTGTGGTGGCTAAGATCCCTTGCGGGTTTTCTCGTTGAATAATTTTCGCAATCACTTCACAGGTCAAAGGCTCTATATATACTCGATCCGCAATCTGTGGATCGGTCATAATCGTAGCTGGATTACTGTTTAACAAAACTACTTCAATTCCTTCTTCTTTCAGGGCCTGGCATGCTTGGGTTCCTGCATAATCAAACTCCGCTGCCTGCCCAATCTCAATGGGGCCCGATCCCAAGACGAGTACCTTTTTTAGTTCATCAAATATTGGCATAATATTTCTCCTCTCCATCTACTAGGGTAAGAATTGGCCACCCCTGTAATCCTTCATTAAGGTACGAAGAATTCGTCCCTTTGCTATAAAAGGATTCCTTGGTTACAATTCGTACCTGATCAAGCGCAAGCACCACAAGATCAGCTGGTTGTCCCTGCGCGAGACTAGGAACTTCCTTTCCTATCCTAGCGGGAGCGATCGTTAAACTATCTAATAAGCGGGCAAGACTTAATTTCTTGGTTTGCACTAATTTTGTATACAGCACAGGAAAAGCTGTTTCTAACCCTGTAACTCCAAAAGGTGACCCTGGCTGTAACCCACCTTCTTTTTCTTGACCATGGGGTGCATGATCCGTAGCAATTACATCGATAATTCCCCTTTGTAGACCAGCAACTAAAGCGTCCACATCATCGGCTGTTCGTAGTGGAGGCTTCATCTGGAAATGTCCTTCTGGATACTTGATATCTTCAGCGGTCAAGGTTAAGTGATGCGGTGTTACTTCCGCAGTTACAGGCAGTCCCTCTTCTTTGGCCTGTGCAATGAGAGAAACAGATTGCGAACAGCTTAAATGGGCAGCATGATA
>SKHL01000178.1 GCA_007116995.1 Limnochordia bacterium | reverse complement strand
TCCTAACTTTAAACAATATCTTACTTAAATCATATCGCTGATAGGGAGGACATCCAGCTGACTCTGCTCCATGTTTGGGATAAGACCATCCTCCAGATCCTGAAAAAAGCTCTAGCTTCCAGTGACCTTGGTGAATGGCAAAAGATCCATACGTTACTCCCACTATCTTCGCCAGCATGATCTGGTAGTGTATAGCCAACAACATCCGTGCTTCGTTAGCATACTAACTGTCCAGGCATGATTGCTAGCCTGACTAGCGGATGACCTTAGCAATCGGTAGCTCTATGATATCTTCGGCGCCAGCTCCTTTTAACTGAGGAATCAGCACATTAATACTGACCTTTTCCACCACGGACTCTACGGCTAAATAGTCACTTTTATCCCCAAATAAACGCGACACTGTTGGTGTCTTCATAGATGGCAATACCGAAATAATAGCATCGAGATGTCGTTGGTGCACGTTCATTTTTACGAGAGCCTGTCCTCTTGCATCTAATGCGCCTAATAGTAGTGTCACTACATCATCAATATGTCGGCGCTTCTCAGGATTATTCCAACTATCTTTATTGGCCACTAGCATGGTACTAGATTCCATAATTGTACCGACAATCTTTAAGCGATTCGCGCGCAGGCTAGAACCGCTCTCTGTCAGCTCTACAGCTACATCGGCAATCTCCGGAACTTTCGCCTCCGTCGTTCCATAAGAAAACTCTACTTTCACGGGAATTCCGAGAGAAACGAAATAGTCCTTGGTGATGCCTACATACTCTGTAGTAATTTTGCTACCAGGCTTAATGTCAGTAACATCATTGATATCAGCAGACTCTGCAACAGCCACCACTATACGGACGGGCTGATTTGACTGCTTACTATACTTAAGCTTTGCCACCATTTCCACATCATTGAGGCATCCTCGCTCAGCAATCCAATCATACCCAGCTATACCAAGATCAAACAAGCCTTCTTGAATATAGATTGGGATCTCCTGAGGTCGCATCCAGCGTACCATTGCTATCCGCCGATCGTCAATTGTTGCTTCGTAACTACGAGAATCAGGAACTGAAATACTCAAATCTGCCTTCTCAAACATTTCCATAGTGCCTTTCTGCAAACTACCAGATGGTAAAACCATTTTTAACATATTAATAGCCTCCTAGCCATTTACTCCGGTTTTCTCGCACAAAGACGCTCTTCCACCTTGTCACTATCAACAATAGCTACTTCCCGAAAAAAGCAGGAACGATAACCTTCATGACACGCTACCCCCATCTGATCCACAGCGATCAACAGAGTATCCCGATCACAATCAAAGGTGATTTCTTTGACATGCTGGTAATGCCCAGAGGTTTCACCCTTCAACCATAGCTTATTACGGCTCCGGCTAAAATACGTAGCCTTTCCACTCTTTAAAGTCTGAGTAAGGGACTCGGCATTCATATATGCAACCATCAAAACATCCTTATTAGTATAATCTTGGAGCACAGCAGGAATTAACCCTTTAGCATCATATTTTAAGCTTTGTACGAACTCGTCTATCGTCTGCAATCTTAACCATCCTCCTCTTTAAACCTAGATTTTGAAATTATGAGCTACATAATATTACACCATATGCTGGTATGAATATTATCATTGATTTTAAATCAGGTTGAACGAGCAACTAGAAGCTTTATCGGTTAGAAAAGCCCCCTGGATCATCTATTCAGCTGGAATTGAGTTACAGATACTGATGGCAGCTTATATGATGGGGTTTCTCGTATAGAACACACTGAAGTTCTAAAATAGGACCCTCTTTTGCGTCATAAGTCTGATCTAGTAATATTTTCTCACAAAAGCAAAATTTATCGGCTGCTTGAACGGTTTAACAGTCTAGAAAAGGTTATAAGCAAAAGAATCTATGTAGATGACTGCTGTGCCATAGAAGTCGGCTCTGTAAAGCTTCAGTTGTCTAAATGACTAAAAATTATATTTGCAGTTGAATGCCACCCTTGCGAAATTTGAGATTGTTCATCGTCGACATTCTACTGAATAAATCCTGTTGAAGATGACTTTTGTTTCCCCTAAACATCTGAAAACCTCTTTGCGGCAAATTATATCTCCCGATCGGATAGTATCTCTGGTTTACTAAGTATTACTTCGATACCTACATGAGATATTCCTGCCTATATTGGCTATTTATGGGAATTCTAACGTGTTCTGGGGTTTCGCAGTGGAATCAGGAGAAATGGCCCAGAATTCCGTAAGCAATTTGGACAAGAACTACTAAAACGTGATATTTTCCACTTGAATACTCCGAGTATAACGGTAAATTAGAGCGTTCAACACATTTTCTTTAATTTCTTTCCAAAAAGTCCTTGGCTAGCACATAAAGTTTAGATCCAAAGAAACATGCAAATCCATATAAGAACAAAACTTGCAAAAAACCACAAAAGATAGTCCTGAATGTTTCCGGTGTGAAAACCCCGCAATCGTATCACCGCTTTTCCATAAATAAAAGCTATTTTCTTAGAAACAGAAGCTGTCTCCGGGGTTATAAGTACCGCAATATGGTGAATGGCTTCAAACTTCCACTTAAACAGAGTAATACCAGCAAACACAGCAAATCCTGATGTCAGCAGAGGTTTAAATTCCAAAACTGTAGGTTGCCAAAATAGAGCGGGCCCTATACCTAGTATTAGACATGTAAATGATAGAGAAATAAGTGTAATCTGCCAAGTTACAGGCAGACTTACATCCGTCTGCAGCTGCTTCTCTTGGGCAAGAAACGTATAATGGATAAACTTGCTAAAGGAAATTGCTGTCCCGACAGTTGCAATAGTGAGCAGATAGTAAGTTATTGAAGATAAATCTTGAGTAAGCAAAGTCTTACTAAAATAACCGTTAAACGGTGGCATACCTGCAATGGAAGCAGCTGCCACAATGGCAGATACAAACAAAAGCGGTGAGCGACGACCAGCACCCCTTATTTCAAGCATGTTATCAGTCCCAAACTTTGTCAGCAATATCCCTGCAATCATAAAAAGAAGCCCTTTATAAATGATGTGATTAACGATATGTAACATAGCGCCTGTAACAGATGTTGTGCTCAAACTACCAATACCAGCGATCATATACCCTATCTGACTAATTATGTGGAATGAGAGAAATCGCCGAATTGAGTGTTGCTTAAATGCGTACAATATCGCAACTACCGCAACGATCCCACCGATAACTTCGAACTTGAGATTCGGCAGGAGTAACCATAAACTAAAAACACCTACTTTAGTACCATAACCGCTCAATAATACAGCTAGCGTAGGAGGCACCTTAGGATACGTCTCTAACATCCAGACGTGAAAAGGCAAGATGGCCATTTTAATACATACAGCTAGAATAACAAACGGATAAGCAGCTGGCACAACAGCTAACTGCAATGAGTTGCTTACACTATAGGTGATTCCGATACCAATGAATAATAGAACAGCGCTGGTCATTTGATAATAGAAGTATGTAGAGATTAAAGAATGATATCCTTGCTCCAATACTAACAGAACAACAGATACAGCAATCAGTTCCCAAAATATAAAGAAACTTAAGCTGTCATTAACAAACAAAAACGACAAAGCAGCTGCTACATGCATCATAGACAGGAAATAAAACCAGCGACTTTGCTGTTCACCAAAAACATAAATAAAGAATATGAGAGCATAAAATGAAAAAGCGGAGGCTACAAGTTGCCGCAGGGGATGATAAACATACAACTCTAGATCGAAACCAAAAAATTCGAAAGAAAATTGTCCTTGTTGCGGTAAAAACCAATGCATGACAAATATAAAAGCAGTAGTAAGTAAGCAATATTGACTCAGAAATCTCTTTGGGATTACAAGCGTCCCGAGTGCACAAATAAACAAAATGATACCACCAGATAAAACCATGTACCAACCCCCCCGTACCTATTAATTCAAGTTTAAGATTGCATCTATATAACCATCTGGATAAATAAGATTACTAGCTACTTCTTGAAATACCGGGTAAACCCAGTTACCTATGAAAAACAAGACCACGCTAATAGCAACTACTGTCTTGATAACACACATCTGGCTTCGCTCAAGTACAAGTACCTGCTTTTCGTCACTTGGAGTAAATATAATTTGCACTAAAGGAACATAATAAAACAAGGCCATAAGACCTGCTATCACTATTACAGCAGCATGGATATAAAAGCCTGCCTCCATAGCACCCATCACTATAAGCCATTTGCTTAAAAACCCGTTTAATGGAGGAACCCCTGCCATTCCTAATGCCATTGCTACAAAGGAAATAGCCAACCCAGGTGATCTCCGAAAAAGTCCTTTTAACGAGCCAATCTCATCATTCTCAGTAGCAACTGCAGCAAAATAGAATAGACCAGCTTTTAAAAGACCATGATTCACCATATGAAATAATGCCCCTACAGTACCTAACATATTGAATACGCTCAAACCAATTATTATATAACCGATATGAGCAATGCTAGAATAAGTCAACAGTCGCTTTAGCCGAGATTGACCGAAAGCAAGCATATGACCAATAAAAATGGAGCCCAACCCTAAAGTAGCTAATATAACGCCCAAATTCATATCAGAGAGCATAGACCACCCAAAAAGCACGCTTAGTACACGAAACAAAGCATAAATAGCAACTTTACTGCTAGCTCCAGATAACAAAGCACCGACCGGTGCAGGCGCAGCAGTGTAGGCATCTGCTTTCCAAGCATGAGCTGGAAATAAGCCGGCCTTAACGGAGAACCCACTCACATACATAACAATAATAGTAATCTGCAAAAAATGGGGAGCTTGGCGCACTGCTTCCGCTGCTCCCACTATATTTAAGCTTCCGCTTATACCATAAACAAGAGCAGTTGCCCACAAAACCAGCATACTACCACCAAAACTCATTAATACATACTTAAACGCTCCCTCTAAACCTTCAGCTTCCTTATTATAACCAACTAATGCATAAGACACTAAACTTGCTAATTCTAGAAAGACAAAAAGATTAAATAAATCTGCTGTCAGTACCATTCCATTCAGTCCCATTATGCATAAAAGAACTAACGATACGAATATATGTGGTTTCAAAATAAATTGTTTACTAGAGAATAAAAGAGTAATAAGTCCAATAAAGTGAATCAACCCACCCAATAGTAAACTTAACTGATCGACCGCTATTACAATCCCCTTAAGATATCCCCATCCTCCCACCGGATAAGCAATAACTTCACCCTTGCCAAGGGTGTTGTTAAGAAGAACCAGAGCTAGTATTCCCATTATAATCCCAGTAATGCCAACTTTATATGGGTTCTCTTTACCAACACGATTTTGTAGCGCTACAGCGAATAGCAGAGGATAAATTAAAACAAAAACAACCAGTTCATTCACCCCCGCAACCTCCTCAGTTGTCGTACATCAAGCGTGCCATATTCACGATATACCAAAACACTTAGTGCAAGCAATAAGGCTGTCGTGCTGGCACCAATCACGATGGCAGTAAGTGATAACGCTTGAGAAACCGGGTCGGTGTATAGCTCAACCCCCGACCGAATAATTGGAAATGTTCCTCCTATGCGATACGATAATTTCACCAAGAATAACAGTAACGCTGCCTCCATAATGTTCAGACAAATAATTAGCTTAATAAGATTATGTTGAGTCATCAAACCATATGCTCCTAAAAAGAATAGTCCTGCAACAGTTAGGTAAATCACAAGTTCCATTAATGATCCTCCTCTAGCAACGCCGAAAAAATCAATGATAATCCCGCCCCCACCTTCATTCCACTTGCTACACTAAGCAGTGGAATCCAACCTCCACTCAGCAAGGTTCCAGGTGTGCCTAATGAGACACCACTAGCCGCATTTGCTAAGAAAAAGCTATTTACAGCCACCCCAATAAGTCCGATGCCTAAAAACGTGCCTAAACCTAATACTTCTAACTTCTTATTTCCCTGAGGGCTAAGTATATTGTAATATTTATTAGTGACACTATGGGTAATAGTAGCTATAATTGCACCGGTTGCAAGCATTGCTCCACCCGTGAAACCCCCACCAGGAGATATATGACCAAACAATATTATATAAAAACCGAAAAGCAAGATAAAAGGCAATGTAAGATCAACCCCATATTGCACTAGCGGACTAAGCTGAATATACAACAT
>SKHL01000076.1 GCA_007116995.1 Limnochordia bacterium | reverse complement strand
TAGCGCTATACACGATTGGTAATAAATGAGTACCGTTTACGAGGTCTATTTTGTTAAAACAGATGGCCACATCTAGATGATTATATTCAGCTATCACAAGTAGGCGATCTAGTAGTAAGATATTGGGAGTAGGCTGAGATAAAGCCATTACTACCAATACTTGATCAATATTAGCAATGGGTGGACGGATCAAATGGTTAAGGCGAGGAAGAATCTCCTCGATTAAACCTTCATGTGTATTTGTAGAGCTTATCATTGCTCTATCGCCAACGAATATATGCGTATTCTCTAACCGTAGCTTACCACGACATTTACAACGAATCACTTGCTGGTTCTGTGTTTGGACATCATAAAACCCTCCAACTGCTCGGATGACTATTCCTTGTTCCATAGCTACAGATCCTGAAATTGCTTGTCTAGAAACATTCGGCCACCTATATACACTTGAATTCGCGCTCCGTCTCCACGTCCTTGAACAGTTCGATTAATGGATGTACCACCACTGTGTGTTTGACGATATATTTCTCTCGCTCCAAAGTCGTCAACAACGAGAATAACAACTTCTTGAACAGGGCCTTCGGGAATGTTAATTCTCACTTCTGCGCTTCGCCATACACTTTCTGTGGTCCATCGTTGCACATCATGCTCATCCTGCTGTATTGGGGGTTCTGTTCCTCTTGGTAGACCTTGTGAATAGACAAAGTCAATCGCCCATCCTAACTCAACATCACTTCCTGGAGGTGGGTTTTGTTCAATAATCTGGTTTTGTGGTACGGTGGTACTAAACTCAGGCCAGGCATTGCCTAGACTAAGTCCTAAACTGACGAGCCGATCTCTAACACTTTCCAGGTTTTGCCCTCGAAAGTCAGGTAGGGGTATCAGGATCTGTGTTTCGTGTCCTTTACTCACTACTAGATCAACGGGAGTACCTCGTTTGACCCGTTCCCCTGGAATCGGTTGCTGACTGACCACTGTATTAATCATTATGTCTGGGTCGAATAACTCGGTTTCATCACCGAGGATAAATCCTGCCTGTGTTAAGTTCAATCGGGCTTCACGCAATGACAGACCTTCTACAGTAGGCATTTCCACAAACTCTGGACCCTTGCTTAGTCGAACTAAAATTGTTCTGTTTTGCTTTACAGCACGATTTGGTGCTGGTTCTTGGCTTATAATATGACCTGCTGGAACCTTATTATCAAATACTTCAATATCAATTCCCAGGTTTAAGCCTCTTGAGCGTAATGCGCCTTCAGCTTCCTGGCGGTCAAGTCCGACGATATTCGGTACAGTAACCTCCTGTGGAAATAATATACTTGGTACGATGCGTTGAATAGCCCATACAAGTCCAAACAATAAAGTAAATATTATCAGAATCGTATAAATCCTATGTTTCTGCTGCTGTTGTTTCTTCTTTCCTGTTCGACTTTTCGGCGTCACCGAGTTCTTCACCTCATCTTTTTCACCACTGAATACTGGTATTTGTTGGGTTTGTTCGTGGCTAAGCTGCATAGTATTGTCTGTTGGCAATTTCTGCATAGCATTAACAACATGCTCTGCAGATTGATAGCGTTCAGTTGGCTGTTTGGCTAGCAATGTTAGCACAATCCGTTCTAACCCTACACTGACATCTGGATTTATTTGTCGAGGGGGTATAGGTTGATCTTGAATCTGCTTCAATGCTATAGAGATGGGCGTATCACCTCGAAAAGGTACTTTACCTGTTAACATCTCATATAAGACGATACCTAAGGAGTATAAATCAGACTGATTGTCTACTCTCGTTCCCCGGGCTTGTTCAGGAGAAAAGTAATGTACCGATCCTAGCACCATGCCAGTTTGCGTAATATTCACTGAGGAGATGGCCGCTATCCCAAAATCTGTTACTTTTACCCGATGATCATGAGTGATAAGAATATTATGGGGCTTAATATCTCGATGAATAATACGATGCTGATGGGCGTGATTTAAGGCTGAACTAATTTGAGTTCCAATACTAATGGCACACTCTTCATCTAATATGCCTGTATCTTTAATAATCTCACTTAGGTTTTTTCCTTCTACATACTCCATTACAATAAAATGCGTAGTCCCGGTGTGACCCACATCATAGATATTTACAACATTTGGATGAGACAAACTAGCTGCAGCTTGGGCTTCTTGACGGAACCGCTCGATAAATTGGCTATCAGTAGCAAACTGCTCGCGTAAAACTTTTACAGCAACATGGCGATTTAGAAGAGTATCTTTCGCTCTGTAAACCAAAGCCATGCCACCATCACCTATTTTTGCTAAAATTTCATATCTATCTAAGAGAATTTCCCCAATCATGGTATCAACCTTTCTTCCATGCTTTCCAGGGCCGTTTTTATGACTGTGTTGCCGATAGGCGCTGCCCGAAGCCCTCCAGTCCCCCCATGCTCTACCAGGACAACTATAGCAACCTTAGGATCATCTGCTGGAGCGAAGCCAATAAACCAGGAGTGGTCTACTCCTTGCTGGTTCTGGGCTGTTCCAGTCTTTCCCGCCACTTCCAGACCAGGAATTCTAGCTGCTTGAGCCGTTCCTTGGCTTACGGCCAATACCATAGCATCTCTAACGTGGGCTGCAGTATGGCTCGAAATCACTGTAGAGTGGACTAATGGACGTTGATATCGCCTCATCAACCAGGGTCCTGTAATCTCACGCACTAAATACGGTTCCATTCGCACACCACGATTAGCAATTGTACTAACAGCAACAGCCATTTGTAGAGGCGTTACCAACATACCCCCCTGACCTATTCCGAGCTGAGCCCAACCAAATGAAGATTGGTGTTCACTAGGCATCCTTGCCGACTTGTTTACAACTCCCAAATCCCAACTGGAATCCATGGAAAACATATGATAATACCTAAGCATTGTTGATCCTAAACTCACAGCTAATTGGGCGAATACTTGATTCGATGATAAAGCTAATGCTTGCTTAACAGTAATAGATCCATGTGCGATGCCACCAAAATTACGAATTACTTGATTATCAAATGTAATTTGACCACGATCGTGGATAACAGCGCTTGGGGTAGTTGTCCCCTCTTCATAAGCACCAGCCAGTAGAAATGGTTTTAAAGTTGACCCTGGCGGGTATAACCCACTAGTTCCTCTATTAAAAAAGGGGCTTGCTACGTCACTGGTGTAGTCCAACCAGAGCTCTGATAATAGATTACTATTCAAGTATGGTTTGGAAACCATAGCTAGTATCTGACCTGTTCTCGGCTGAAGTACTACTATTGCACCTGGAGAGTCTAGTCGATCCTCGGCCACCTGTTGAATTGTCCGATCAATCGTTAAAATGATGTCTCGTTGTTGGACTAAGTAGGAATTATAGCGTTTCTCAAGCCCAGTCATACCATAACGAGGGTGTAAGTATCCAATTAAATGTGATGTACTAATAGGTTCTAGATAGCGGCGTTCATATCCTCGTTCTGTGGCTTCACTATAAGCAAGAATTTCTCCATTACGCTCAAGAATGGATCCACGCTTGGCAGTGTATACTGCGTATGCCCGGGGATTAGCTGAATGATTCGCTAGGTCCGAACGAATAATCTGCCAGAAAAGCAACCCTCCCCACAGACAACAAAATAGAATAATAAACAGTCTAAGTAGGATGGTGCCCCTATACACAGACATTTCTTTTGACTCCTAAACTAGTAATAATTCCTAATAACCACATATTCGCCATTAGGGAACTCCCGCCATAGCTAATAAATGGCAGGGTCATACCAGATAAGGGAATTAGCTTTAGAATCCCTGCGACCACTAGGAAGACTTGAAAGCCCCATAAAAGCATTACTCCTATGGCTAGAAGATGACCTTTATCCGATGTGTAGGCAGAAATCTTAACAATCCAGAACAGTAGTGTAAGGTAGAGAAGTAACACAAGAGTAGCTCCAACTAATCCGAATTCTTCACCAATAAGTGCAAAGATATAGTCTGTATGAACTTCGGGGATGAGTAAGCCTCTCCCGTAACCTAGACCTGTGCCAAAAACACCACCAGCATTAAGCGCGAAAAGCCCCTGTAAAATTTGGTACCCTAGGCTATGTTCATACATCCATGGATTTAGCCAGACCCAGACTCTTTGCTGGAAATGAGTAAATTGAAACCAACCTACCATGACTCCAAGGATGCCTATACTCAGGTAGATAGCCGCAGAGTGCCAACTAAAAGCCGTATAGAGTGACATAGTAATGAATATAGCAAAGAATAACAGAGCGGGTCCTAAATCCCTTTGAACTCCAAGAAACAAAAATACCCCAGCCATTAATAAAAACATAGGCCCCCAATATCGCAGTAGTGGCCAGCGAGAGCTAGCTCGTAGTAGAAGCTGATTGTCGTAAAAATAGCCACCTAAAAATAATAACAAAGGTACACGAGCAAATTCTATGGGTTGGAATTGTAGAGAACCTAGATTTAACCAGGCTTTCGCTCCTCCAATTTCTACTCCGATAAGAACGGTGATTAGTAATATCAGTAAGGTAAATATACCATATAGATATTTATGGTTATAATCAGACCAATTGATGTGCAAGGCTAGAAGATATGCAATGCTCGCAGCAATCCAATGTTGCCAGTGAGCCAAGGCTAACGAGGCATCAATGCGACACATAAATAACCACCCAATCACTGCAAAGGTGGCAACAATTAATAGCCCGGAAGTTGGAGCAGCTCGGTGCTTAGTAATTAAGAAAAGAGTAAAGAATAAGACCCATAAACTTATCAATTGCCACCAGCTAGAACCATCTTTATGATGCATGAGGCAGAAGAAACTAGCACTTCCCCATAGGCCTAACTCGATCCAAACGTTGTTACGGGAATTCATGAAAATCCCCCCTACGGAATTTCAACGATAAGGAGAGTTGTGTTATCTAGTCCTCCCTGTTCGTCTGCTAATTCTACCAATTTATCAGCAGCGATCTGTGGCTCCTCATTGCGTATCACTTCAGTAATAGTAACTTCGTCGACGGCATTTGTTAACCCGTCACTACAGATCAATACCATATCTTTGGAGTTTAATCTGTGACAGTGTGACTCAATATTAATTTCACCCACACCTAATGCCTGTGTTAAAACATGGCGATGAGGATGAGTATTCGCTTCGCCTTCCGTTAGGCTGCCGTTTCGGATCAACTCTGCCACAACTGAATGATCATTAGTCAGTTGAACTAGCTGGCCATCTCTCCAGAGATAGGCTCGACTATCACCCACATGACCGATGTGAAGCCATCGTGTTTGGCTATCTTCTGTCAATAATGCTAACGTTACGGTTGTTCCCATCCCTGTTAGTCCACGTTTTTGGGCATCTTTCATGATCCGTTGATGTGCCTGTTCAATAACAGATTTTATCTGTTGCTCAAGTTGACCTTGGGAAAAATGAAAGTTCTTAATCACCTCTATCGCCAGAGCAGACGCAACCTCACCTGCTTGATGTCCGCCCATTCCATCACATACGACAAAAAGATTCTGATCAAGGAAGCAAGCATCTTCATTATGATCACGGACAAGCCCCACACTAGTAGCAACCCCAATGTTCATCAACCCTCACCCCTTACTACAAACTTGAATTTATATTACAGTTCTTCAAGCATCGATCGAATCACCCGATAACAGAAACGGTATAACCAAACCACCAAGGCAACTCGTCCCAAGAGGAGAATGACTTCGATCATAAGCTCTGATCCTCAAATATCATTATTGTGGTGCCAATTTGAACCCTATCCCCTAGCTTAAGGCTGTGTTCCTTGATTTGATCACCATTAACAAAGGTACCGTTAGTACTATTGTTATCAGAAATAATCCAATCTTTGTCACGTTTATGAATCCATGCATGGATGCGGCTGACATTATGATCGTTGAGAGTCAGACTGCATTGGATTGTACGGCCTATACTGAAGTCTGAATGTATAGGTACCACCCTTACCTCGCCATTGGTATCCTGAACATCTAACGCTGGGGTCTGTTCCATCTCACTATCGCCTAAATAAATCATAGTATGGGAGGATGCTCCAGTCTCTGGCTGGGAATTAGGCATCACGCTCGTCGGATCTTCATTGTCCTCTAGATATTCTGCTGAGACTCGAATGGAAGCAACGTCAAGAGTAGTATCTTCCACAAATCGAATACTAAGATCTCCAATGAAGCTTAATTGTTCTTTTTCGGCTTTCTCCTCCAAAAATCCTTTTAATTCTTTTGAAAGAGTGTTTTTCATTGATCGAAATACGATCCATTGATCAGGATGGAGATAGATATCATAACAATTAGGGGCATATGTCCTGGCGATGCTGACCCGTTTTTGCGATTCCATCACTCGAATTAGATTACGACCAATCTCTACTGGCTGAATTGAGCCGCGAGATCCACGCCGAAACAAACCCTCAATAACTGTTTCCATGGCGCCTTCTATGGTATCTAGTAGTTTCATACTACCCCTCCTGTTGGGCTTGGCGTAATTGACCACAGGCTGCTGCGATATCTGTTCCTCGTTCTCGACGGACGCTAGCTGGTATATTGTGGTTTTGAAGATAATCGACAAATGCTATGACTTGTTTAGATGTAGGTCTTTGGAAATCATCGTTAACTGGGTTAACTGGAATAACATTTACATGACAAAGCAAATTTGATAAGATTTCTACTAGTTGGGACAAGTCTGCTTGGGTATCATTAAAGCCATGGATGAGTGCATACTCGAAACTAACCCGACGATTGGTCTTTTCAACATAGAATTGACAAGCGTCTAATACTTCTGATATAGGGTATCGTTGATTTATAGGCATGACTTCGCTACGTTTATTATCATCTGGCGCATGGAGTGAAATAGCAAGATTTACCTGATTACTATCCTTAGCTAGTTGATAGATTTTCGGTACAATTCCACAAGTCGATATGGTAACTCTACGCATTCCAATATTTAGACCGAGGGGATCATTTAAAATACTAATAGCCCGAAGTAAGTTATCATAATTGGCTAAAGGTTCACCCATCCCCATGAAAACTATATTGGTAACATGACCTTGATTGGCTATTTGCAGTAGTCGTTGAACATGCTCGCCTTGTGCCGTTATTTCACCTGCTGTGAGGTTTCGCAAAAAACCCTGCAGTCCGGTGGCGCAGAAGGTACATCCCATTGCGCATCCAACTTGAGACGACACACATACAGTATTTCTTGATTTCTCAGAAATCAATACCGTTTCGATTGTTTCGTGATCATCTAAAGAGAATAGGTATTTTTGTGTGCCATCGTCACTAATTTGTGTTCTTTTAATGGAAACAGGAGCTAGACGATAGTGCTGTATTAATTTCGAGATCATTGCCTTTGGGATGTTTCCCATTTGATTCGGATCATGCACACCTTTTTGATGAATCCATTGATACAGCTGCGTGGCGCGAAATGAAGGCTGATTCCATTGTTGAACCAGAGTTTTAAGCTCGTTCTTGGTTAAGCTGTTTAGATCTAGTTTATCCAATTTTTGCATAAAAATAGTCCTTCTTAGTATTTTTCCCCTATTATTCCAAGCTTCCCAGCGACAGAACATCCTGCACCTAAAGGATAGCAAATTACAAACAGGATACTCTATTAGGGAGGTGATTGTTGTGTACAGAAACAGCAAGGTGCACTTCCTAACGGCGTATGTAGAATATCTTCTGGATACAGGGGTTCGCTCAGAAGAGTACTATTTAGGGGATGCTAGTCGATTTATTCGTTATTTATTAGCAAATATAACGGAAGATGATGTTAACCAGTTTATCAATAATTGTGCCCAAAGTCCGTCTTACAAAACCAGACTGCGAAAAACACTACGCAAGTTTTTCTGTTTTGCTAATGAAGTATTAGCTATTGATAATTTTCATGCAATAGTAAAAAAACCGGATGATGAATCATCCAGTTGAACTATCTTGGTCGGGGCGACACGATTTGAACGTGCGACCTTCGCGTCCCGAACGCGACGCTCTACCAAGCTGAGCCACGCCCCGCACTTCACAATTAACCCACAGTTAGTATAATACACTATGCAGGAATTTGTCAATGAAAAGAGAATAAAGGCGAATAGAGGAATAAGATTAAATGACGTTCATTGACAGAAAGGGAGTTAGGCGTGGACAGATTAAATGTGGCAGTAATTGGTTGCGGTGGAATTTCTACCGTTCATATACAAGCGATCAGGAATTCTGATCAGGCTAGATTAGTCGCCGTTTGTGACATTAAACCAGAGCGAGTAAAGAAGAAAGGTCAGATCTATCAAGCGCAGGTATTCACTGATTATCGGGATGTTTTGGATCTTGAATTAGACGCTATTCATATATGTACGTCCCATTATACGCATTGTGAAATTGCTGTAGCGGCAATGAAAAAAGGGATTCATGTGCTGGCGGAAAAACCAATAGCTACTTCGCTGAAAGACGCGGATGAAATGATTAAAACTGCTGAGAATAATTCAGCCCAGTTAGGCGTGGTCTTTCAGAATCGATACAACAGGTCTTCTATTGCTGTGAAAGATGCTGTTGACAATGGGCAAATTGGGAAAAAACTAGGGTGTCGTATGGCAGTCCATTGGTTCCGTGATGACTCCTATTATGAGAATAGTGATTGGCGCGGAACATGGAGCAAAGAAGGCGGCGGTGCATTAATCAATCAATCCATTCATACCATTGACTTGATGCAGTGGATTATGGGTGATGTAGAATCACTAGAGGCTACAATCGGAAATCGAGCCCATAAGAATATTGAAGTTGAAGACGTAGCTGAAGCCACCTTGCGCTTTAAAAACGGAGCTGTAGGCAGTTTATATGCGACAACGTGTTATAGCTATAATGCCGACATTTTATTGGAAATTCACGGTGATAAAGGAATTGCTCTTATCGAAAAGGATCAGGCTGTAATTCGCATAAAGGGAGAACAGGCCGTAGTACTAGAACCTAATCAAGATTTTGATGCTGTCGGCCAATCTTATTGGGGTGTGAGTCATACCACTCAAATTGAAGAGTTTTATAAATCCCTGCGTAGCAAAGCCTCTGTGGAGATTGACGGAAGAGCTGGGCGGAAAGCCCTAGAGATTGTCCGAGCTATTTATCGCTCCGGGGATCAGAGATGTGTAGTCAGATTCCCCTATTTTGAGGAGGACGGTTACCAACCTGCTCCCATTAGACTATCCCACTAAATTCCAGAATTAGTTGCTTAAAAGTGAATTTTTTATCTAGAATCGCATGGATCGGAATTTGAAGCTTCGTGTTATTACTTACATCAGAAGTAAGCAACGTAGAGAGCCTAGGTTAGAGGCAAACCTAAACGCTAGAATTATAGCACAGAATGCCCAATTAACAGCACCATCCCCATGACTAGTAGAGACAGTACTGCTCCACTCTCAGCTGGATATCAAGGTTACCTCTGTTACTGGAATTGTGATGCCTTTCTATAGGTTCGTCATAGCAGTTCAAAAAACTATGCTGCCTTTAAGTCTGCGTTTTTTAGTGGGAAATACCCAGTTTGGACTATATCTATGAATAGTGTTACCCCGGATGACAACTTCCTGCGGTTATCAATGAGGTTCCTCTGCTAATTTTGCAATAATTAGGGAATTTGTAGGTACGCGGTTCCCACGGTGGGTTCCACATAATTGTCGAATAAAGTCAGTATTTCCATTATCCCATGCAGCAATTACTGCGTTGCGAATAGCCGCTTCCACACCACCTACTGTTGTCTTATATTTCGTGGCTAATGCGGGATATAATTCTTTGGTTAATACACCGCCTACATACCCGTCATTTTCACATAAGATCACAGCATCACGCAAATAAGTAAAGCCTTTGAAGTGAGGGGGTATTCCCATTTCATGCAAAAGTTTTACTACGCGCTGTTCTCGATTATTTTTTCCTGGTAGTAGTGAGTCCGATCTATCTTGGTTTACTAAGGGAGTGGAATCAAATGATTGTTCATGATTTCCAGCACTCCGTTCGCCTGTGGATATAAAATTCTTGGTGAATTGGCGTACTCGATCAGCTAGCATCGTTAGGTTAAAGGGTTTAATCACAAAATAGTCCACCCCTAAACGAGTTAAACGTGTAATCAAGTCATCCTTCCCAAACGCTGTCAATACAATTATCCGTGGCTTGGTGTCTAATTTCATCGAATTTAGCCGCTCAACTACACCGACCCCATCAAGATGAGGCATGGTAATATCTAAGATTACCACATCGGGTGACAAGGTCTTTATTTTAGTTAAAGCCTGCTCACCGTCGTACGCTTCTCCAACAGATTCCATATCTGGCTGACTGTCGAAAAATTCCGTCAAAACTCGACATAATTCTACATTGTTATCCACTACTAAGACTCGCATTGAATTTATACAGCCTCCTCTCAATCTCTACAACATGAATCGTATTCGACACCCTTCGTTCAGATCCTGCTAATTTTCATAATTCTCTAATACACAGATAAAAAAACCGTCCAAATTATAATGCTGAGGTAAGATTTCGACCATACCACCAGGCGTATTTGGGAACCAACCAGGTAAGGGAAAAAATCGAAAATTTGGGTGGCACTCTAGAAACCAATTGATTATATCCTGGTTCTCTTCTATTTCGGTGGTGCAGGTCGAGTACCCCAGAATACCACTAGGTTTAACAAGCTTGGCTGCTTGAGCCAAGATATCACGTTGAATGATAGGGAGTTTCTTTATCTCGTTCTCCGATTTACGCCACCGTATATCGGGCTTATGACGTAATACCCCTAAACCAGAGCAGGGCGCGTCAACTAACACCCGATCGGCTAAGGGAAGTGCGGGCAATTGGGTAGCATCGGCTGCTAATGTACGGATGATGCGGACACCTAATCTTTTGGCATTTTCTCTTACTAAGGTTAGTTTGCTGTCAGTTTGATCGATGCTTAAGATATCGCCTAGATTTCCCATGAGTTGGCCGATGTGTGTGCTTTTGCCTCCGGGTGCACTACAAATATCGTAGATCAACTCCCCTGGCTTTGGTGCTAGAGCATGACTGACTAGCGCAGAACTCTCGTTTTGAATATAGTAATGACCAGCAGCAAACAGCGGATCCTCTAGAATTTGTAGACCCGGTCCCACGAGGAGAACATCAGGAGCAAATTGCCCTAGTGAAACATGGATACCCTTAGCTTCTAGTGCTTGTTTTACTGCCTCTACAGAAGTCTTAAGAGTATTAACGCGGAGGCTAGTTTCTCGTGGGTTGTTGTTAATCCTACAGAACTCCACCGTTTCTTGAACTCCCCATCGTTCTATCCATCGGGTCACCATCCACTGGGGATAGGAATATTTGGTAGCAATATGGTTCGTAGGATCCGTGGTTAGATCAGGCAGGGTAAGACTATCTTGCTTTCGTGCTAAGTTACGCAACACACCATTAATAAAACCAGCTATAGGTTTCCTGTTCCTCTTTGGAGTCAATTTGACAGACTCGTTCACGGCAGCCGAAGCCGGAATGCGATCTAGAAACACCAGCTGGTAGCTGCCTAAACGTAGGATGTTCCGTATTATCGGGGATAGGCTATCCATCTTTCGATTACTAATTTGATTGAGCAGATAGTCTAGCGTTGCTTGCATTCGAACCGTGCCATACAGTAATTCTGTGGTCAAACGAACATTCTTATCATTTAACTGATATTCCTGTAGCAAAGAGTTAAGAGCTTCAGAAATAAATGCTCCTCGTTCTACTAGCAATAGCCCGTTTAATGCTGCATCTCTGGGATTGTCTTTCATATGTTTCTCCTTAGAAAAATCGGCAGGAAATACACCGGTAAGATTTAGCCCTATCATCTAGGGGTTTAACTTCGACGAGCATTGCGTAATACTAGCAATCGCAACACTTGAGAAGCAGCCATCGCAGCAGCCGCCACATAGGTTAGAGCCGCTGCGTTTAGGACAGCTTTTGCTTTAGGTAATTCTGAGCGAGTAACAAATCCTCCATCAGTTAGCAGCCTTAAAGCACGGTTTGAAGCGTTAAACTCTACTGGCAAGGTAACGATTTGAAAGGCTAAGGCGGCAATGAAAAACCAGATTCCAATTAACATAAATAAGTCAGTCTGGAAAAAGAAACCAATAAAAAATAGGGGGAACGCTAGTTGTGAGCCGAAATTGGCCACAGGGAATAAGTTGTTACGTATACCTAAAGGCGCATAATTATGGGCATGTTGAAGGGCGTGACCAGCCTCATGGGCTGCGACGCCTATGGCTGCCAGACTCGAGCTTTGATAAACGGTCTGCGACAAACGGAGTACACGACTTCTAGGATCATAATGATCTGTTAGATTTCCTTTTACCAGATCAACTGGCACCTCTGCTAGGTTATGCGCATCTAATATAGACCTTGCCACCTGAGCACCGGTTAAGTTTGATGACGCAAATTCCTTTAAATACCGACGAAATGTAGACGATACCTTCTGTTGTGCATACATGGCAAATAGAAGGGCTGGTATAAGTAAAACGTAGCTAGGATCAAAAAAGAACATAATCTATTCACTCTCCTCTAAATCAGTATAGCCTCGCTGGAACGGAAATATTAGCTATGAATACCCCGAATATATAGCAGTGATACTCAGCATAGGGTTAGTTATTTAATCACATTCTGAATAGTCTGCTCAAGCTCCTTTAGATCAACCGATGTATTAAAGCATGGTCCAAAGGGGCGCTCATTCATAACACCGATAACATGAATCTGCTCAACATCCTGGATTCCACTTGCTAAGTCTCGCTCACAGGCAACAGCGATTACAACCTTCGGCCGTAACTCTTTGATTATCCGCCGGGCAAATGTCCCTCCTGCGGCCACAGAGAGATGAAACCTGTATCGCTCTTGTAACACCCTTAGACTCCCTAGGGTGCATTTCCCACAGCGACGACAATTACGTATGTCTGTAGTAACCTTATATTCACAGTCGGAGAATTGGAGGCAATGAGGTAGCAGTACTAATATCTGCTCTGGCTGCACTCTCATTTTTTTCATTTTTGTCAATCGATTATGCACTGTGATAAAGGAGCGCCGAACTTGATCCTTGTCTTTTCCCAAGAGAGTACCAACTCGTAGTGCTAAAGGATAAAGAAACTTAATCATTATGGAAATGGGCTTCTCTAGACCAGGAATCATGTGTTGACGTAGAAGTGTTAGAAACAGCGCAATTAATGATAATGTCCCAAGGAATACCAGAGAACTAGCTACGATCATGAGAATGGTGCCAAACCGACTGAGGTAGGATAAGGCTACAGCCAACAAGAATAGGACCAATAAACTGGCGCTTAGCAGGGATACAAACAAACGTGTATTTTCCTTTAGCTCTGTCATGATTTCACTTTATTCTTAAAGACATGCCCCACCTGTAAATGAATGCCATTAGCAAAATCTAAGGCTGACAATCGTTTAGACCCTTGGCGTTGAAGCTCTTTCAAAGCTAATACTCCGCGGGCTGTGCTGACCATAATTCCTTGATTCGTTATAGCTAGAATCTCACCTGGTTGTACAGAGGAGCTTACATATTGGTCGTTAGGATCATTAACTACTTTTACAGCCCAGACTTTCACAAGTACTCCTTGGTAATAGGTATACGCTCCTGGCCAAGGATTCATGCCCCGAATGAAATCCACTAACCGTTCGGCTGGTTGTTCCCAGTGGATTTCTCCCTGATCTTTCGTCAGCTTATATGCATAGGTTGCAGCATTATGATTCTGGACTACACGAGGTGCGCAACCAGCCTCAATTTGTTTTATCGTTTTGCTTAATAGGTCAGCTCCCCGTCGAGCTAAACGATCATGGAGTGTTCCAGCTGTGTCAGTAGGAAAAATAGGTTCCACATCCTGTAGGATGATATCTCCTGCATCCCACTCCTTGCTTAAGTACATAGTGGTCACACCAGTTTCTTCATCGCCATCAATAATCGCATATTGAATTGGTGCGGCTCCTCGATATTTGGGTAACAACGATGAGTGAACATTGATGCATCCCTCTGGCGGTAAATCCAGAATCTTTTTAGGAATCTTCTGCCCAAAGGCTACCACGACGATTATCTCAGGGGCTAACTCTCTCAAACTAGCAAAAAACTCTTTATCTTTTACATTGACTGGTTGGTAGATGGGTATCCCCATTTTTACGGATTCTTCCTTAATGGGAGAAAACCGGATTTTTTGCCCTCGTCCCTGTTTACTATCGGGTTGGGTGACAATCGCTAATAGCTGATGTTCTGCCGCTACCACACGTAGGCAGGGCACAGCAAACTCTGGTGTTCCCATAAATACAACCCGCATCAAATCAAACTCCTTTTTCTATGATATCTTCCACATCTTCTACGCGATCGATAAATAATACTCCATTTAAATGGTCCATTTCGTGTTGAAGGGCTCTAGCTAATAACCCTTCGGCCTCAATTCGAACAGGCTTTCCTCGTTCGCTTAACCCTTCTACGACTATATGAGTAGAACGGCCTACATATCCTTGCTTCCCCGGAATACTCAAGCATCCTTCCACATCTAATTCTTGTCCGAACGCTTTTACTAGCTTAGGATTCATAAGAACTAGCGGTCCCTCTCCCACATCCACTACGATTAGACGCAGGGATACGCTAACTTGTGGTGCAGCTAGTCCTACACCATCAGCAGCATACATCGTTTCTATCATATCGTTAATTAGCTTAGTTATTTTTTTCGTAAGCTTAGGGACCGGGTCTGTCTCTTGGCGTAAAACATCATCACCTAAAGTAATTATCTCTAAAACTGCCATAGCGGTCCCTCCTTTCAACGTAAAATATGGTTTTATTATACCAGATTAATTACAATAAAAATAGAGGTTCTACATCTATTGTTACGCTCAACGATTTCGGCGCTCGAGGTATAACTCGTAAAACATCCTTAATATCATCTGCTGTTTTAATTAAGATATGCCAACGATAGCGGCCTTTGATCCGAGAGATAGGAGCTGGTGATGGACCATAGATCTCATGGTCTGGAAGCTGTTCCGAGAAAAAGCTATGCAATACAACCCCATATTCTTGGGCTGATTGATTTTCTCCCTGAATTAATACGCGAATCAGTTCTCCAAAAGGGGGATAGTTAAGTTGACGACGAAAAGAAATTTCCTGCCCATAGAGGCCTAAATAATCGTAATTGGCCACTGCTTGCAAAGCATAGTGTTGCGGATCATAACACTGGATAATCACATGACCCTTTTTTTTATCTCGGCCGGCTCGACCGCTTACTTGAGTTAGTAGTTGAAATGTACGTTCTGAGGCTCGAAAATCCGGAAAATTTAGAGACAAGTCAGCACTTAGTACGCCAACTAAGGTCACATCAGGAAAGTCTAGTCCTTTGGCAATCATCTGTGTTCCGATTAACACGTTCGATCGTTTAGAGCGAAACTCCTCTAATAATCTGTGATGAGCTCCCTTACGGCTAGTTGTATCTGTATCAAGACGAGTGGATCTGGCCTTTGGAAAGTTCTCTCTGATAAACTGCTCCACTTGCTGCGTACCACTACCAAATTGCCGTAGGAATTTGGATGCACACTTTGGACAGCTACTAGGAAGAGCCTCTTTTGCGCTGCAATAATGACAGTGGAGGTATTTATCACTCTGGTGATAGGTAAGAGAGACTTGGCAATTCCTACACTCTATTACATGACCACACTCCCGACATAACACAAAGGAAGAAAAGCCTCGACGATTGAGAAATATGATAGCTTGTTCATTTCTAGTAAGTACTCTGTCAAGATAATCCGTAAGCTCTTGACTAAACATACTTCGATTTCCCTTGTGGAATTCTTGACGCATATCCACCAAGGAAATCTTAGGCAAAGGGCGATCAACCACCCTATCCGGAATTTCTACTAAGCGGTAATTACCTCGAATAGCTTTATGATAACTATCGAGTGAAGGGGTAGCACTGCCTAAGATGACAACCGCTTGATGAATTCGACCTAATTCTATGGCGACCTGGCGGGTGTGGTACTTTAAGCTACCTTCCTCTTGTTTATAGGTGGTCTCATGTTCTTCATCTAAAACGATCAGTCCAATCGTTTGCACGGGAGCAAATATCCCAGACCTAGCACCAATAACGATAGGTAGTTCTCCGCTAGATATCCGCTGCCACTGATCAAAACGTTCCCCTTCCGAGAGACCACTATGGATTACAGCGACTTGGTTAGGGAACTGATTGGTAAACCGGGATATTGTTTGACTTGTCAACGCTATTTCAGGCACTAACATTATGACCTGTTTCCTTTGGGCAAGAGCATCTCTAATAGCTTTTAAATATACCTCAGTTTTTCCACTTCCTGTAACACCATGAAGTAAGATGGGTTTATGGGTACCCATCATTTCCTCTTTAATCGCTAAATAGGCCTCTAATTGCTTGGGATTTAGTTTATAGTCCCTTTCATTTCGGGTGATAATTCCAGGATCTCGCCATATTGTTGTATTAGCAAGCTCGATATATCCCTTCGCTTTCAAGGCCCGTAATGTCTGATAGGTTGCCCCTGTGAGATTACATAACTCATTGGCTGATAATGGGCTTTTCTCAGCTAATACGGTTAGGACACTGCGCTGTTTATTTGCATTTTTTGGTAAAGCTTGGATCAACTCAAAAACCATACCGGAATCTTTAATACTTGCTACTAGATGCTGCTTAGCCCGTACTCGCTCTTTACCATAACGAGAACCTACTGGTAAGAAACACTGTAGTGCTTGAGATAAACAGCTTAAATAACGATTCGCCATCCATCTAGCCACCTGAATTTGTTCTTTGGTTAGCATAGGTCGCTCATCAAGCAGTTTAATAATGGACTTAATTTTGGTCTCATCTATATCGGTAATATCGGTAAACTCAAGCACGTACCCCTCTAGTCTTCGGTTTCCAAAAGGAACTAACACCCGATGACCGACTTGAATTTTCGGCAAGGATGTGGGAATGAGATAATGAAATATACGATCCACCGAACTCGCACGTACATCCACAATAACTCCAGCGTAGGTGTGAATGGCTATCAACTCCTCCTCTATTACACAAAGCAACGACCTGTGGATTAACCCCACAGGCCGGCAACTATTTAATTCCCTCTTTGGTTCGTATCCAGTGCACTTTACCAGCCTTAATTTCATCAAGTGCGATAGTTACCGGTTTCTTGGCATCTCCACAGATTAAAGGAGTTGCTCCAGTTAACAGTTGACGGGCTCGCTTTGCAGAGGCCACTATCAATGTAAACCGACTTTCCTTAACTTCCTTTAAGTCATCTGCTAGAATCGGGTTCATCTAGATCCTCCTTTGCCATAGTTTAGTATCTAAACCATATGCTAACCGTAGATAATTATCTCATATGGCTTCCTAATGTTTGAATCTCGCTTAAATCGGCCCGGGCAACACGACACCACTCAGCGTTAATAATCGTGTGTAATCTCTCAGCTGCCTTCTCTACTTTATCATTAATGATAAAGTAGTCATAGTCGATGATATGCCGTAATTCTTCATAGGAACGCTCTAATCGTTGGCGAATGGCTTCTTGAGGATCTTTCCCTCTTTTGGTTAATCGATTCCTTAACTCATCCCACGTAGGAGGCAATAAAAATACTAGAACTACTTCTTGAATCTTCTCTTTTATCTGGAGAGCGCCTTGAATATCCACATCCATAATCACGGTTTTCCCCTGATCGATCATTTCTTTAACAAAAAACTTGGGTGTACCATAACGATTACCGCAGAAGTTAGCCCACTCTAACAGCTCATCATCAGCAATCAACTGATCAAATTCTTCATCTGTTACGAAAAAATAGTCCTCCCCATTATGCTCTCCTTGCCGTGGTTTTCGGGTAGTGGCACTAACAGAATACTGTAAATTGGGGATATTAGGAATAACTGTATTCATCAATGTATTTTTACCTGCTCCACTAGGACCAGATAAAACGATCAAGAATCCTTGTAAATTCATCCTTATATCCCCCTTGCTGCTAGACTCCATCCAGCCCTACGTCTCCTAGATATCAGATCAGAATACCACATGGCAGTCGATATAAAACCACTATATCGGTCAACATAGGTAGTGGTTTTGTATCGACTGCCAACCACGTCTTCCGAACTAAATCCCTATTGATCCTGGGGCGTATCAATACTGTCTTTTAAGATTAAGCGATGTGCGACAGTTTCTGGTTGAACAGCCGACAAGATAATATGATCACTGTCAGTGATAATTACAGCGCGTGTTCGGCGACCATAGGTGGCGTCGATAAGCATACCGCGTTCTCTAGCCTCTTGGATGATCCGTTTAATTGGTGCGGATTCTGGGCTTACAATACTAACTATGCGGTTGGCAGCAACGATGTTACCAAACCCGATATTAATTAATTTTATTTCCATTGCTGTATCCTCCTGCTACCATAAGACATAATTTACCCCAGTCGTTCTAGTAAAGCGTTAATTTGGCGCTTGCCAAGGCCTTGAACTCTGCGGTTCTCGTTAATGCCAATTTCATCCATAATCTTTTTCGATGTTACTTTACCTACTTGTGGTAGAGATTGGATTAAATAGGCAACGCGCATTTTTGCTACCACTTCGTCAGCACAAGAATCTAATACATCCTGCAGAGTGACGGAACCCTTTTTTAACCTACCTCGTAATTCCGCTCGTTTACTCCGCATTTCCTGGGCCTTCCTTAATGCGTCATTCTTTTCATCAGCACTAAGATGGGGCGGTTTCGTTGGTGCAGCCATTTTGTCACCTCCTCTTTCACCAAGCTATACAATTCCAAACTAGGCAGATTCGTCACATCTACTTTAGAAATAGATGTTACCTGTGAACCATCCCATGTGCGCCAAACTCCGAATTATCATTGGTTCGATGATGTCGGCTAATGAAGTTTGGCGACATGGGGTCTACTCTAGATTTTGGATTTGCTCACGTAAACGTTCCAACTCGCTTTTTAGCTCTACAACGAATGTAGAAATAGCTACATCATTCGATTTAGAACCGATAGTGTTAACCTCACGATTCATCTCTTGAATTAAAAAGTCTAATTTCCGACCGATGGGAACATTTTGGGATAAACTTTGGCGAAATTGTTGAGTGTGGCTGCGTAAACGAACGATTTCCTCATCTATGCTACAACGATCGGCAAAGATAGCTACCTCTGTAGTAAATCGCTCTTCTGTTAGGCTTGTCCCCTCAAGCAACTCATTTAACCGCTCTCTCAAACGATTACTATAATTTACTGCGACTGTAGGTGCGAGTTTTACTATCTCGTCCATAAGGTGTTCAACGATTGTTAGTTTATGTATAATATCCTGAGACAATCGTTGACCTTCTGCAGAGCGCATCTGAATTAATTGTTCTAACGCAACATCTAGGGTCTTTAAAACTACGGCTGTTACTTGTTTCCAGTTTACTTCTGGCTCGGTAATTTCAATAATTTCTGGAATTTGCATGATGCCCTCGAATGTGGCGACAGGAAGCGGTAGTTCTTGTGACAATTCTTCCCACTCCCTGAAGAAACCTCTTAACAGCCCTTTATCTATCTTCACCATTCTATCTTTTTCGTCTAATTCCTCTAATGTGAGGAAAATTTCTACGCGACCGCGAGCAATTTTTTGTTGTAGCTGCTGTCGCATAGGTTCTTCTAATAAATGAAAGCCCTTTGGGAGGCGATAAGCTAGGTCTAGATATCGATGATTGACTGATTTAATTTCTAGTTTAATCGTCCATGGATGATCAGCCCGTTCTGCTCGACCAAACCCTGTCATACTCTGTGCCATACTATTTTCCTCCCAAATGCTATCGATAATTAACGAAAAGGGATCCATGTCTCATATACTGAACCCAGATTTTCCTGTTATTTTAGTACTAATTCTGGTAAAGATAGGATATTCCTGCTAACACCCACTAAATAACTTTTTTCATCAGCATTAACGAACTTTCAATAAAGCAAAGTGGCGTTGTACTTGACGGTTTAGCATACGGGTAATGGTATCTAATAATAGAGATAGCACGGCAAAACTAAAGACTAGCATCCAATCATCGACAGTCAGCGAAACTGTACGGAACACCTGCTGAAACCAGGGATAATAGACGACAAGAAAATGCATTCCTCCTGATATGGACACAGCAATTACCAGATATATATTGGACCAAAACCCAATTTCAAAGATAGAATGATATTCACTGCGACATTGAAAAACAAAGAGCAATTGTGCCATTACTAATGTTGTAAAAGCTAGTGTTCGAGCTTTCTCAAGATCATTTGGGTTATACCAGAGAGAAAAAATAAAAATAGCAATTGTACTGAAACTGATTAAAACCCCAGTAAGACCTATTTTTAAATGGAGTTTTCTTGCAAAAATACCTTCTCGTGGTTTTCGGGGTAGACGGTCCATACTATCTTCATCTCCTGGATCTACACCTAAAGCGATAGCTGGTAAGCCGTCTGTGACTAGATTCATCCACAGGATCTGGATAGGTAATAATGGAAGAGGCAGCCCTGCTATAGTAGCAATAAACATCGTTAAGACCTCACCCACATTACAGGCTAATAAATACCGAATGAATTTACGAATATTGTCATAGATCGCTCGCCCTTCTTGGATTGCAGAAATGATGGTCTGAAAGTTATCGTCAGCCAAAATCATGGCAGAGGCTTCCTTAGTTACATCTGTACCGGTTAGGCCCATACTAATTCCGATATCCGCTT
>SKHL01000092.1 GCA_007116995.1 Limnochordia bacterium | reverse complement strand
GCCCCTGCTCCGATCAGCGGTGGTACTGGAAATACGTAGGTGATGTATTGGGCGAATCCCACTGCATAGAAGGAGGTTGTCAGAGCTAATCCCACCCATAGCGACCATCCGGTTAGAAAGGCGAGGGCTGGAGAGAAAGCCTCACGAATATAGGTGTAGGGACCGCCTGCCTTTGGAAAGGCTGTGGATAGTTCTGCAAACGATAGAGCGGTTAGTAATACAACGCATCCTGCGATCACAAAAGAATAAATAGACGCGGGCCCAGCTGCTTGGGCGGCTAGACCAGTTAAAACGAATACACCTGCTCCAAGCATAGTTCCTAGACCAATTGTGATAGCATCAATTAGTGTTAAGTTACGTTCTAAACGCAAACACCTCACCCCCATAGGAGTCTATGGGATGAAGCGTTTTTCTAGAACTAAGGAAAAGCATACAATAAATAGATAGCATTAATAGATATCATGTTATAGAGGAGCTTTCGTGTTTAGTACGAATTATAAACGGAGGAATGAAAAATGACTAAGATAATTCAGACGGATAAAGCACCTGTGGCTGTTGGACCGTATAGTCAGGCTATAAAGGTTGGTAATTTAGTATTTGTCTCGGGACAAATACCTATGAAACCAGAAAATGGAGAGTTACAGCTAGGTCATATCGTTACCCAAACGAAACAGGTACTAGAAAATCTTACGGCTATTCTGGAGGCGGCTGGTAGTTCTCTGACCCAGACAGTGAAGGTCACCATCTACCTTACAGATATGGACAACTTTGCTACTGTGAATGGCATATATGCACAATATTTTCCTAGCGATCCACCGGCTCGTGTCTGCGTTGAGGTTTCCCGCCTCCCAAAGAACGTATCTGTGGAGATGGAGGCAGTTGCCTGGTGTGAAGAGGACATGGAGTAAGATGCATAGTATTACGGTAATAACCAATTGCATACATCTGGTATAGAATAGTGGGAGGAGGCAACAGAGATTTATGTCGAAAATTCGAATAGGTGTAGTTTTTGGTGGGCGCTCAGGGGAACATGAGGTTTCGGTGATGTCGGCTAAATCAATTATATGTGCACTAGATCCCCAGAAATATGAAGTGGTACCCATCGGATTAACAAAACAAGGCAGATGGGTGTTGATGCAAGAGAGCTTAGACTTGATTCGTGCAGGACAGCTCCCTAGCCTAGCCTTAGAGCAGCTAGATCCAGAGTATAGTAGTCAGATTACGTTATTACCCGATCCTACAAAAAATAAGACCCTCGATGTAATCTTTCCTGTAATGCATGGAACCTACGGGGAGGATGGAACGCTGCAAGGACTCTTGGAGTTGGCGAATATCCCCTATGTGGGAGCAGGTGTGGCTAGCTCAGCTGTGTCCATGGATAAAGGAATGATGCGCACTTTATTTGCCGCAGCGAAATTACCCCTGTTGCCCTGGGTAACACTGAGTCGTTATCAATGGGAGCAAGATCCTCACCAGATAGTAAAAGAGATTCAGGAAAAACTGGGGTATCCTTGTTTTGTGAAGCCGGCTAATTTAGGCTCTAGTGTGGGGGTTTCAAAAGCAAATAGCGGGGCAGAACTGAACAAAGCGTTATGTGTTGCCGCAGAATTTGACCGTCGAATTATCGTGGAACAGGCCGCACACAAACCACGTGAAATCGAATGTAGTGTGCTAGGGAATGATAATCCAATGGTATCTATTGCTGGTGAGGTAATACCAGGGAATGATTTTTATGATTATGAAGACAAATATATCAACGAGAACTCCAAGTTATGTATTCCGGCAGATATCACAGCTAAGCAGCTTAGCATTATTCAAGACTTAGCGATAAGAGCGTATCAAGCTGTGGATTGTGCTGGGATGGCTCGGGTAGATTTCTTTTTGGATGGTCATCAGCAAATATTACTCAATGAGATAAACACCATCCCTGGCTTTACCCGAATCAGTATGTACCCGAAGCTGTGGGAAGCATCAGGCGTTCCTATTCACCAACTAGTGGATAAACTCGTGGAGTATGCCATTGAGCGACACCAAGATAGAAGTCGGTCACGTACTACCATCTAGCTACAGGACCAATGATAAATAGGCTGTGCTACGTTCCATAGGCGGTATTGCCAGGGGGAAAAGACGAGATCATATTCTCCTAGGTAGGTAAAGGGCTCAACTGGAAAGGACAGGAGGCGGGAGTGATTACTTGCCTTTTTGTGATTGATTAGAAGCGTATCGATAATTTCATAGGTTTTATAGCCGTGTCCGGCGGCCCACTCCATAATTGTGAGATGTAAATATGAGTCGGGAAACAAATCCTGTCGATTCTTGCGACACAGTGTGTACAAGCTATAACAGACAGAGCCAAAACAGATCACTAAGCTACCACCAATAATGTGAGTGCGGCGGCGTACGAGAAATAGGTAACAATGACTAGTCGAAAATAAGTCCCATAACTGCTCGAAGTAAGCAAAGGAACGAATTTTTACGGATGTCAGGGACGTGTACTCTAATAATAAAGCATAAAAAACCTTGAGCATCTGTAAGGAGTTGCAATGTTCAATACAAAGCTGCTCTCGTTGAGATATATAGTTAATGAGGTTCACATGAGACGGGTTTGTGTAAGGTAAGCTGAGCCGATAGACCGTGACAGCTTGTAAAGTTTTTTGAGGGGTGTTCGAATTGACCTGTCTAAATCCAATATTAGTTAATGACCGATGAAAGCAATAATTATTGTGAGAGACAGCAGGGTCTATTTTTAGGAAAATGCTCTTTTCCTTACGAGCCACCTGTTGGATAGCGGCTAAGAGAGCCTGAAAAACGTCGTCGTTTCGCCCGTCAAAAACAGGACCTCGTGGTGCATAGAGAATGGACGTTTGGTTAATCCATGGGTACTTTAACATGGACATAGCAGCCAAGATTGTATGACGATCCACTAAGATGATCAGCAAGGGCTCCCATCCGAAGGACCTCTTTAGTTGGCCCCAGGCATAACTTTGAAATAAATGTCCATTCCGGTGGGATGCGACAAACTGATCATACCCGGTATGAGGAGAAGTTATTATCTGGTAATCTATCATCATATTCACCTCGCGTTCTCTATTCTATGCAACAGGAATTATAGGGGTTTATGTGGTATTAGTATTATGGAGGCTAGGACATGGTGATTAAAGATTTATGGAAATACTACGCAGAACAGCTTGTGTTTGAACAGATAACTGCATCAGTCGGAGAAACAGACCGTATTGGTTTAGTCGGTGCGAATGGAGTTGGAAAGACAACATTACTGCGGGTTTTAGCCGGCGAGGAACCTTTTGAGCGAGGACATATTATTAAAGGGAACCAATATCGAGTAGGGTTTTTAGAGCAGCTCCTTACTGGACAAAGGGATACTTTAGGTCGATACCTAGAGCATCCCTTTGCTAAGTTATTACATGTTCGTAAGAGCATGCAGGAGTTAGAAAAAAAGCTATCTCAAGCAGAGGTCTATGAGGATCAGCAGCGGTTAAATCGGGTAATGAAGCAGTATGCAGACATCCAACAACAGTGGGAGAATCAGGGCGGCTACGAGTATCCGGTGCAGATTAAACGTGTTGCATTTGGACTTGGGTTTAGTGAGAGTGATCTAGAAAAACCGTTGAGTCAGTTTAGTGGAGGGCAACAGATGCGAGCCCAGTTAGCTCGGTTACTGTTGGACAAGCCAGACCTCTTGCTCCTTGACGAACCCACCAATCATCTAGATTTGCATGCACTGGAATGGCTGGAAAGTTTTTTGCCAACTTATCCGAAAGCGGTCATTGTCGTTTCCCATGATCGCTATTTTCTGGATAATGTGGTAACTCGAGTATGGGAGCTACAAGATTATCAGTTGCAACTATATAAAGGAAACTATACAGCCTATCAGCACCAGCGGGACCTACGGATAGCCCAATTAGAGGAGACTAGCAGTAAACAACAGGAAGAAATAGCCAAAATAGAGGGCTTTATTCGTAAATTCGGTTCGGGCACACGGGCTCGTCAAGCAAAAAGCTTAGAGAAACGGTTAGATAAAATAGAATTAGTGAAGCCTGTTTCTCATGATCCGACGTTGAAGTTTAAACTAGAGCCCAAGCGTCTATCCGGAACAAAGGTTGTCAGTATCGACGACATTAGTAAATCGTACGACCATCCAGTGCTCCAAGGGGTGACTGGAGAGATTCGCCGCGGCGATAGAATTGCCCTGTTAGGGGCGAATGGGTGTGGCAAGACTACCTTATTGCGGATTTTAGCCGATGATTTGGATTGTCAAGGTCGAATAAAATGGGGAGTTAATGTTGATGTAGGCTATTTTTCCCAGGAAATTACCTTCAACCATCAAGGGACAGTGTTAGATGAGCTCTATGAGGAGCATCGCATGGAATTAGGTCAATTGCGTAATCTGCTAGCGCGGTTTTTATTTCGTGGGGAGGATGTATTTAAGTCAGTGCAGATTCTCAGTGGGGGTGAACGTAATCGCTTAGCCTTGGCTAAGTTATTGCTTAAAGCGCCGAATTTATTGTTGCTTGATGAACCTACCAATCACTTAGATATCTACGCGCGATCTGCATTAGAGCGAGCCTTGCTAGACTTTGGCGGAACCATTGTATTTGTTTCCCATGATCGGTATTTTGTCGATGCATTAGCAAATAAACTGTGGATTTTAGAGGGTGGAGTCATACGGGTATTTGAAGGTGGCTACACCCAGTATCGGGATGTGATGGTAGCCCAAGCTCAACAGAAAAAAGAAGAAAAATCTGTGCAAACCCGGTATCGTGACCACCAGCGTATTCGTAACCACCAGAAAAATGTGGCCAGGGAACAGCAACAACGCCAAGAATTCCTAGAGGAGCGAATTGTCCAATTAGAGCAGGAGAAAGAGGAATTAGAGACTATTCTAGCTAACCCAGGGATGTACAAGGATGAAAAGAAGAGCAAAGCGGCTGTGTTACGTTATCAACAAGTAGAAGAGGAGTTAGTCGCTTGTTATGGAGAGTGGGAAGGGTTAATAGATAGCTAGCCAAGGGTTTTGATTTTAGCAGGAAGGAGAGTAGAAATGGCTGATGAACAAGGGCGAGGAGTTATTTTACAAGGTCTAAAAGAGCTTCCAGTACAAGTTCCAATAGAGATTCTGGACGTTCAATCTACTCTCGGAGTCAATGCCGTAATGCTTTGGATTAACCTATTATTTAATGCCCAGCAGCAACAGGCATTGAAGGTGGGATCGATTGGCACGTTAATGGGACTAGAATCAAAGGAAATTACTAAGGCATTAGTTCGATTAGCCGATCATGGATGGATTAATGATGAGGGATATGAGATTAAGTTATGTATTCCTACTGAGCGATCACAGCCAGAAAAAAAACATCATCAAACAGGCCTTGATGATCTACTAGACCAGGGTCAGAAGGGGTTCGAGTGGCTGATCAGCTTTTGGTCTACTCGCGTGGCTGCTCCTAGCCCTGAGGAGATGAAGAAACTACTCTTCTGGATGGAGAAGAAACAGATGTCCCACGAAGTTATTGCGGCTGCGATAGAGGAAATGTGTGCATCCATCGATCATCCACATTTTTCCTATCTAGAAGGAGTGTTAAGAAATTGGGCTAATGAGGGGGTTTTCACCTATAGCCAGTTAGTAGAGAAACCCTATCTGTCTAAGGTGTTAGCTCACTCGCGTAAGCCGGCTATTAGTCCGGAAGCTGAGCAAAAATGGAAGGAGCTGTTCCCTGATGAGTTCGATGACTGAATTTGAGCCAATCGATTATGATGCAGAGCAACGAGTATTAGGCATTCTGATCAAGTATCCACAACAAATCGACCAGGTCATTGATAAACTTCGTCCAGATCATTTCTATGATATGGCTCATCGCAAAATCTATCAGGTTATCTTAGATCTCTATACCAAATCGGGGCGTATCTCCTATACCCAGGTGTATAATCGCCTTCGCAAGGATAATATCATTGAGTCACCCGCCCAGGTCTTAATCGACCTAACCCAGTCTTTTGTAGCCATTAGCGAATTAGAACCCAGTATTGCGACGTTACGACAGAAAGAAGGGACACGGCGAATTTTGTCAGCGGTCGATACTATCCGGCAGATGGCTATTACTGAAGGGGAGGAAAGTCTCAGTAGTGTGCAAGCCAAGGCACAGGAACTGATCTTCGCAGCCACGAAAAACCAGCAAGAAGCAGAACAGGATGCTAAGAGCTTATTAGATGTGCTTAATAAGTGCTACATAAAGCTAG